>JAPOLP010001126.1 GCA_029977045.1 Planctomycetota bacterium | reverse complement strand
TGCGCGAGCACCGTTCCGTCGAGCAGGATGCGACCGTCCGTCGTTTCAATCGTCCGGAAGCTCTCGCTGACGTGGTCCTCAAACCCGGCCAGATACTCATCGCCATGCTCGGTCTGCAGATGAACCAGCTTCCCGGCGACAACAAACAGCGGCAGACACAGAACGAAAAACACCACCACCATTCGCAATGCCGGACTCTTTTCGAGCGCGTACGAGTCGCGCAGGCCAGACTGCGGCTCAGCATCGTGAAACAGGTTGACTGGTCTGTTCTGCATAAAGTCGTTGTTCGCTCCGCGAACGAAACGCAAAGGTCTGGCAGGATTTCGTGCCTTCTTAGGAACGTGTTCAAATCAACTTCCCGATATACAGTGGCGCCTCGCTCCGCGAGGCAGGCCTGGCGGTTGGGCTGGCCTCGCGGAGCGAGGCGCCACTATGAGGAAGTTATTTCCAACACGTTCCTTAGACAGACTTCAGGGAGTGTTACGAATTGAACGCCAAAGAAATCGCATCGATCGCGGAGCGATCAGCGACTTTCAGCAACGCCCTTCGAGTTCCAGCCGAGAACACCACGACCGGCAGTGACGATCACGGCTGACACTGTCGCACCTGTTCCGGACACGATCAGCAATCCAGCAACGAGCGTCTTCGGCTCGACGATCCCAGGTTGCAGCGCCAGCGAGACTGCCGACACGGCCATCGCCGGCAGCAGCGAGCACGCGAAACAGCTCAAAGCGATACGCGGTCCTGTCTTGAGCAGCGTCGGCCACGGCAGGCTCTGCAGCATCGCTGTCAGAGCGACAGTCAGGCCGAGCAGCAGGCCGGGGTGCAGTCCTCCGACGCAGTCGATCGCGAGTCCGTAAACCGCTGCCGTGATGATCCCAATCGTCCGGTCCGGTAACGCCGCCAGCCAGGGGACCATGAGCCAGAGGATCGCTCCGCCGGTCACCAGTGGCCCGGTCCCGGCAAGGCGTCCCGTCTCAGCCGGCAGCACCAGTTGCACGGCCAGCAGTACGTAACCACAGCAGAGAAGTGCAACCGCTCGCGTCATCGCTGCCCCAGCAATCGGTCCGGATTGACGCTCGGCACGACGACCTGCACCTTGCGGAGCTGGCTCAGATCAGCCGCCGGTTCGACGCTGATCTCCCAGTGCAGCGCGCCGGGTTCAAGCGTCGCCGTCGTCACGAAACCAAACAACATCGGCGTCTCCGACGCCGAATCGATCGCTGAGTAAACCGCGTCGCCAACATCCACTGCCGACTCTGCTCCAACTTCGGCGAGCCGGCACAACCCGTCGCCGGTACCTTCGATGATTCCCGCTCCGGCGAACTCGAGCCCACGAGCCCCTTCGCGAGTGACCATTGCCTGTGCTCGGAACGTCGGAGCTGTCAGCAATTCCAGCGAACTCGTCCAGCGTCCGGCATCAACGATCCGACCGACGACGCAACGGCCCGCGAAAACAGGCACCCCGGACGACAGCGATTGATCAACCCCGGCATCAAGGCCGACATCAGCTCCGTCGAGAATCCATTGATCGCTGGCCAGCCCGTCTGACGAACCCTGATCGAGCAGCCGCTGACCTTTCCAGACCGCGACGATGTCCGCTCCCAGTACGCGAGCTTCGATCGCCCGTTCGCGAACAAGCGGCGAAACAGTTTCCGAAGCAAACGGCGACGGACCGTTTCTGTGAAGTGAATCGATTTCCGACTGCAGCGACTTCGTCTGCAACTGAGCACGTCGAGCCGCCAGACTCGTCGCTGCCAGTTCTGACCGCAGTTGCTCGATCTCGCGATCCCGCGCTGCCAGTTCAGCCGAGACCAGCGACCGGGTTTGAGTCGCCAGCCAGTCCGATCCGTTCTGAGCTACCCGCTGCCCCGGAACCATCGCAGCCGCCACCAGATCGCGAAGCGATGAGACGGCTGACTCAGGCAGCACCGCCAGCACCACAGCGACCAGCAGACAACCTGCCGTCGCTTTGGATGCCGAACTGTGCGACGTCGAGTCCATTAATGCTTCCTGACCGCACTTCGATATGCCGAGGGCTCACCTGCCAACGAATGTTGCGAATCCCACGAATCAAGTGCTCAACATTCGCATCATTCGTTGGCCGAACTAAGCCGCCCGTTCGCCGGTATCGAACCGATC
>JAPOLP010000778.1 GCA_029977045.1 Planctomycetota bacterium | reverse complement strand
GTTTCGGCGATCGCGAAGTTAACACCGGTCAGCCCGGCATCGGCTTCCATGAACTTCTGGCGCAACGCGTTGCGGGCCGCTTCGGCGAGGTACGTCGGATCGGTCGCTCCTTCGTCCGTACCCAACACGTTGTGGAACAGCTCGCCGACTTCTTCCTTCTTGATATGGATCGCCGGCATCACGATGTGGCTCGGCGGTTCCTTGCGAAGCTGGACGAGCCATTCGCCGAGGTCGGTGTCGGTGACCTCGATCCCATGCCGTTCGAGAAACGGGTTGAGGTGACACTCTTCGGTGAGCATCGACTTGCTCTTCACGAGCTTCTTCACACCGTGGTCGTGCAGCAGGCCGTGAACGATTTCGTTGTGCTCGGCGGCGTTGCGAGCCCAGTGCACCGTCGCGCCAAGCTTCGTCGCGTTTTCCTCGAACTGTTCGAGCAGTTCGGCGAGGTGCGTGACCGTGTACGCCTTGATGGCCGACGCTGTGTCGCGCAGCGTTTCCCATTCGGGCAGGCTGTTCGCCATCCGGTCGCGTTTCTGGCGAACAAACCACAATGCCTTGTCGTGCCAGTGAGCCCGCTGGTCGTTAGCGACAAACTTCGCCGCGGCGACTGCGTGATCCATGATCAAAACGCCTTTGCTGGTTTCAGTTCTGAGTCGCGATGGCCTGCCCGTCCCCAGACGAGGCAGACGTCCCCGCAGCGATCGCTTCCGTCAGGAGTTCCGCGATGTGCATCACACGGATCGGCTTCTTCTGCCGCCGGATCAGGCCGCTCATGTGCATCAGGCAGGACATGTCGTTTGCCGTAAGCACCTGCGTGCCGGCCTGCTCGTGATCGTGGACCCGGTCGAGGCCCATCATGCAGGAGACGGCTTCCTCGGCGACGGCGAATGTTCCGCCGAAACCGCAGCACTCGTCCGGGCGAGTCAGTTCGCTGAACGAGATCCCGTCGAGCGATTCGAGCAGGCTGCGTGACTTGTTGAACGACTCGACAACACGTTCGCTGCAACTGCCCAGTCGCAGTTCCCGCAGGCCGTGACAGCTCTGATGCAGACCGACCTGGTGCGGGAAGCTGCCAGCGATCGGGCCGACTTTCAGGACGTCGACGAGGAACTCAGTCAGTTCGAACGTCTTTGCTTTGAGTTCCTCGAAACCGTCGCAGCCGGTTAGGTAATCGTCGTAGTGGTGCCTCACCATCGAGGTGCAGCTTCCGGACGGGCAAACGACGTACTCGCAGTCGCGAAAGACGCGGAGAAACTGGTGAGCCAGCGGACGAGTCTGTTCGGCAAGCCCGGTGTTCGCCATCGGCTGGCCACAGCACGTCTGCCCTTCGGGAAACTCGGTTTCGACACCGAAGTGCTCAAGCAGTTCGACCGTCGCCATCCCGACGTTGGGATAAAGCTGGTCGACATAGCAGGGAATAAACAGTCCGACACGCATCGCAGGTTGATCTCAGTAGGAGCCGAATCGAGCCGGCAGACTCTACAGGATCACTTGCGACAGGACACCTGTCGGGAGCCACTCAGGGGCTTGACACGGTCTGTCCTGATTCTCAGTTGAACCAGCGTGTCGTCAGGCAGAACGCTGATGACGCGCGAAGCACATCAGGACGTCGTACAGGTCGGCGGACAACTGAATCTCGTCGTCGCCGAAGTCGGCCAGGAAGGTGCTGTCGGCCAGCAACGCAGCTCGCAGCGGCTCCAGGACGTCGTGCAACCGGACAGCCACTTTGGGCTGCGTCGTCGAATCTGCGGAACTGTCACCGTTGAAGAGTCGAAGCCGAGGCTGCATCGAGAATCCTTTCCTGCTTGCACCTTCGCGATTTGGCCTTCGAGCCAGTTCCGATCAAGCGGACACAAGCGGCATCGAAGAATGCCATTGAGTGTGCATTCAGGATCGGCTGGTAAGCTGTGCGGCCTTGAATATTTTTTCTGAAGTTTGGAGTGCTTCCGTCCGACGGCATCTCAGGCGTGACCGTTTATTCACAACGCCCCTGGCAGCCGAACTTCACTCCGCGCGCAAAAAACAACCGCGGCCGATCAGATGATCAACCGCGGTCGCCGGAAAGGAGTTTTTCAGATGCGGCTCGGACCAGTGTTGCCTGCTGCGTGCCCCGTCAGCAGGCTGAGCCCGAAAGCATCAGTGCCCGATCAGTTGCTGTTATCGAGTGCGTCGATTTTCTTCTTGTTGTCGTTGGCTTTGTCGAGAGCGATGATGCCTGTCGTCAGGCCCCCGATCACGCCGCCAACGATCAGGACGTCCCACAGGCCGATGCTGTCGATGAAGCTTCCGCCGGGGCCAAAGCCAGCTCCAGGGCCGACCGGAACCAGACCGCCGTTGTCAACGATGCGAACCTGGCCGTACGCCTGACCGTTTTCGTCGTACAGGACCTGGCCCTGAGCACGAACGATCGACATATCGGAAACCATCTTCGCCGAGGCCATTGCCTTCGGAGGAGCAGTTCGGTTTGACCAGACGCGATAAACGCCGTGGCTCGTACCGGCGACAACGTAGTAGACGCCAGGCTTCAGGTTCGTGACTTCAAAGACGCCTTGAGCGTCCGTCTTCGTGCGAACAATTTCCTTCCGGGCCTGCCGGACAGAAACGACCGCATTGGAAACCGGCTCCTGTTTCGCGTCGGCCACCTGGCCGCGGAACAGGCCGTCGTCTGTCAGTTTGATGTCGCGGATCAGGCTGGCCACTTTGGCTGCCTGTTCCTGGGAGGCAGCTGCCGGCTGCGCCGCTTCGAGGGCTTCCATCGGCAGCAAAGTGCCGGCGACAGCGAGTGCAGCGAGTCCAGTCTTGAAGTTGCGATACAGCTTCATGGTTTCCGTACCTGTTCCTTGAGCCTGATCCTTCAGTGAGTCAGTCGCCAGGGTACCGGCAACTACTGTCCCAGAGAGGCAACGTTGCCCCTGCTTCAGTCCGTCGAGCCCGCTGGACTCAACAACTGGTAAGACCGGCTGGTCTCCTTCCCGGTCTGGTTCAGTCTGGAACGATCTTCCTGATCGTGCCGCTCTTGTAGATTCGGCATTTTCCAGTGCCGAACCCGACCCTGTTTGCGAGCCGTTTGACCGGCTCAGGCAGAGTTATCGGCACGACCAGCACAATCGCTACAGCTTAACTCGCCAAAATTCCGGGATTTGCTCAAGCAGACGGATTCGCGGTCAAATCGAACACGTGCAGCGGCGAGGAGTTGCCGACGTAAGCCCCCTCTTTGTCCCGAACTGCGCCGTTCCCCTGACTATTGCGGTTCGTGGCTGAAACGATCGCCCGGTTTCCGTCCGGACTCAGCGCGACGCTGTGGCAATTGGAGAGTTTGGTGAACTTGAAGAACGCCTCGTCCGCGTCAGGCTGAGCGATCAGGAACTGGCCGGCTCCGGGATTGCCGCTCGTGGCCATGAGAAACCAGCCGTCGGGGTGTCGGGCGAGATCGAAAATGAATCCGTCGTTTTCCGCCCCGAAGTGCTGCGTCTTGCGAACGGTCAGCGGTTCCCAGTCGATCTGATGCAGCGTCGGGATACCCTGGTGGTTCTGAATTCGAGCCGGCTCACCGCCACCACACAGCAGCGTCTTTCCGTCGTCGTTGAACCGCAGCACGAAGATG
>JAPOLP010001157.1 GCA_029977045.1 Planctomycetota bacterium | reverse complement strand
CGGCTTCGAGTTCGATGTATCCGGTTGGCCGTTGATCCGGCGCCTGATCGCCAGCCGGTTTGGCCCCAGCGAGGTAGTTGCGTTCGTGGCGGAGTTCCTCAGCTGCGAGCAGGTAGTCGCCAACGTGGCGGCGAGCTTCGTCGAGAACCGTAGCGGCAGCCTTGTCGTGCAGCGCTTTGATTTCAAACGTCGTCGCGTCGATCCGCTGCTGATGTTCGGTCCGGGCAGCGACGGCGTCCTGCGTTGCGAGCGGGCGTTCGTGCCACTGGGCGACGACGGTGAAGGTGTCCATCGTCTGCGTACTGTGGAAGATGCCGGCCAGCGAGTAGTAGTCAGACATCGGAAACGGATCGAACTTGTGATCATGGCAGGGACCGCAGCCGAACGTCAGGCCGAGGAACGCTCGACCGATCGTGTCGATCTGCTCGTTGATGATGTCCATTCGCAGTTTTACCGGGTCGTCTTCGGCGAGCATCTTCGGTCCGATGCACAGGAAGGCGGTCGCGGTCAGAGAATCAAAGCTCTCCTGCGAGTCGTTCGGCGTGTCGAGCAGGTCGCCGGCAATCTGTTCCTGGATGAAGCGGTCGATCGGCTTGTTCTGGTTGAGGGCTCGAATGACGTAATCGCGGTACCGAAACGCGTTCGCGTAGGCGAGGTTTTCGTCGAGGCCGTTCGAGTCGGCATAGCGGGCGACGTCGAGCCAGTGTCGAGCCCAGCGTTCTCCATAATGCGGTGAGGCGAGCAGACGATCGACAACTCGATTGAAGGCGTCCGGTGAATCGTCGTTAACGAACGAGTCCACTTCTTCGGGCGTCGGTGGCAGTCCGGTCAGGTCGAACGTGACGCGACGGATCAGCGTGCGACGGTCGGTCTGCGGAGCGGGTGCGAGGTTGGCTTCTTCAAGGCGTCGCAGGACAAACGCGTCGATCGGCGATGTCACTCGATCGCTTGCGTTTACGGTTGGCTGCGGCGCGTCGACCGGCTGTTGAAACGCCCAGAACGAACGTTGCTCATCGGTGAACTCGACGGCCAGCGGATCGTCGGCGGTTTCCGTCCTGAGCGGGACCGGTTTCGCGTTCGGCCAGAAAGCTCCGTCCTGAATCCACTTTGCCAGTTCGGTGACTTCTCGGGCGGAGAGCTTGCTCTTCGGCGGCATCTTGAGCAGTTCACCGTGTCTCACGGCACGGACCAGCAGGCTCTCTTCCGGTTTGCCCGGCACGATCGCCGGTCCGCGCAATCCACCCTTCAACAGGCCCGCCAGCGAGTCGACGGCAAGATCACTTTCTGAGTTTTCCTGGCTGTGGCAGTCAGTGCAGTGTTTTTCGAGTGTGGGCCGGATGGACTTCTCGAAGAAGTCCGACTGCACTGCATCATCGGCTCGCGCGGCCTCGAAGGATGCGATTGCCGACAGCAGCAAGCTGGTTAAGCAGGTCAGAACTCGATTTGCAGGCAGCATGAACACGCTCTGTGGAACTCGTAGTGAATCGCAGTTTGTTGATCCGAACAGAATAAGCTCTGCCGGTGATTCGCGACACCGCGAGTTCCGGTGCGCCGTGGCCCGATGTCAGCGGAAGATGAAATCGACGCGGGGAACAATACGCAGGGACGTAACGTCAGGTGACTGGTCATGCGGTCGCGAGGAGTGGTTGACGGCTCTGAAAGAGCTGCATAAAAGCAAAGATGCAGCGCATCATTTCTGTGACAGTACGCCGACAGCTCGCTCATGACGAGTGTTTTATGCGGAAGCTCCAGCAACTGTTCTCTCTGCGGCGATTCAACGAGCAGCCGCATTTCGTGCCGGGAGACACGCGCGAATCGTTTCTCGCGAGAATCCGAATTCGCAAGCTGCTGATGTACTCGCGCTTGTCGTCTGTGATTCTGATTTTGACTGGGCCAGTTGCTGCTCTTTTCTATG
>JAPOLP010000786.1 GCA_029977045.1 Planctomycetota bacterium | reverse complement strand
GATCGGCACGTCGGCCAGCGGGACGCCTTTCAGCAGCTCAGCGGTCCCCGGCGTTGGGATTGGACAGACGCCGTGATCAATCTTCACTTTGCCATGTCCGGTTGGCACCGGACTGCAGACGACCTGATCGACGCCCAGCAGATCAAATCCAATCGCCGCGCCGACGATGTCAACGATCGAATCAATCGCCCCAACTTCGTGGAAGTGGACCTTCTCGACCGTCGAGCCATGCACCTTTGCCTCGGCCTGCGCGACGGCGAGGAAGATCTCTCGGGCGATCGCCTTCTGCGAGTCGGTGACTCCGTCGGCCCGTTCGAGAATCGCCTCAATATCCGACAGATGCCGATGAGCGTGCTGCTCGGGATGCTCGACCGTGAGATGCGTCGCTCGAAAGCCGCCTTTGACAACGGTCTCAATCTTCAGCGAAACGCCATCGAGCCCCAGCGAATCGATCCCGTCCCGAATCGCGTCGGCGTCAACGCCCGCATCAATCAACGCCGCCAGCGTCATGTCGCCAGCAATCCCCGTCGAACAGTCCAGATAAGCGATACGCATCGATCTTCAATGCTCCGAAAGAACAGACTTCACCTGAATCCAATCGACGACCAGCGCAAAGGTCAAAGTCGCAGAGTTACGCAAAGAACTCTGACTCGCTCTTGCTTTGCGATTCTTTGCACCTTCGCGTCTTTGCGCTGCATTCAGTTCTGCTAACCAATCTGCTCGCGACCGACCCACTTCTGCAGGACTCCCGGGATGCGGATGCTGCCGTCGGCCTGCTGGTAGTTTTCGAGGATGGCGACGAGGGCACGCGAAATCGCGATCGCAGTTCCGTTGAGTGTGTGTACGAAACTGGTGCCCTTTGTATCCGGAACCCGCGTGCGGATGCCGAGCCGGCGAGCCTGGTAGTCGGTGCAGTTCGACGCTGACGTGACTTCGCCGAACTCGCCGGCTTCGCCGCGACCGGGCATCCAGGCTTCGAGGTCGTACTTGCGGTACGCCGGGCCGCCGAGGTCGCCGGTGCAGGTATCGACGACGCGGTAAGGAATCCCGAGTCCCTGGAAGATTTCCTCTTCGATGCGGACGATCTCGGCGTGGAACGCGTTTGATGCTTCGATGTCCGGCGCCGTGAAACCGAAGATTTCGACCTTCGAGAACTGATGCACTCGATAGATGCCGCGTGACGCCTTGCCGGCGGCTCCGGCTTCCGTGCGGAAGCAGTGCGACACGCCGGCGAACTTCAGCGGCAGCTTTTCGTAGTCGACGATCTCGTCCTTGAGCAGCCCGCCCAGCGTGATTTCAGCGGTCGCGACGAGGCTCAAGTCCGTACCGGCGATCGAGTAAATCTGCGTCTCTTCGCCGCGCGGGTTGTAACCCGTCCCGAAGAGCACTTCCTGGCGAGCGAGGTCCGGCGTGATGTGTACGGTGAAGCCTTCGTCCCGCAGCTTGCTGATGGCGTACTGAATCAGCGCCATCTCCAGAAACACGGCTTCGTTCTTCAGGAAGTAGAACCCCGATCCTGTGACACGGGCGCCGCCTTCAAAGTCGATCAGGTCGTGCTTCTCGGCCAGCTCGACATGGTCCAGAGCCTTGAAGTCGAACTTCGTCAGTTCCCCGACGCGGCGAACTTCGATGTTCTCCTTGTCGATCTTCCCGACCGGAGCGTTCGGGTGGGACAGATTCGGAATCGTCGATTGCAGGTCGGCGAGCTTTTCGTTCACCGCACTGAGTTCCTGCTCGACCGCCGCGATCTGCTCCCGCAGTTCCTTCCCGCGAGCGATGTACTGCTGCCGCTCGTCGTTGTCTTTCGCCTTGGGAATCAGCTTCGACGTCTGGTTCTGCTCGCTCCGCAGCGAGTCCCCCTTCGTCTGCAGTTCGCCCCGCTGCTGACGAAGGGCGATGACAGCGTCGATATCACAATCGACACCCCGGTTTCGGCAGTTTTCAGCGACGAGGTCGCGGTTCTCACAAATGAACTGAAGGTCAAGCATGGCCTGTTCGGATCGTTGAAGTGCGTGAAATAGTCCCGTTGGCGGCGGAGTCTACCGCGAACAATCTGCCGCCGGAAGAAGAGCAACTGGAAGACAGACGGTGCTTCGTCTTTGCGGAATTCTGACGCAAAGCCGCGAAGACGCAGAGTCGCGCAAAGCCTTCACTTTGCGAATCTTCGCGTCTCTGCACCTTCATGTCAGTGGGCGAGCTCCTGCCACAGGCACGCGCTTGCCAGTGTGCCTCTGTGAAAATCTTCGATCGAGAAGTGCTCGTCGGGGCTGTGCAAGTTGTCGCTGTTCTGGCCCCAGCCGAGAAGAAGAGTCTCGACACCGAGGATTTCAGCGAGGCTCGCGACGACAGGGATTGAGCCGCCCTCGCGAATCAGCACCGGAGCCGTTCCGAAAGCCTGCTCGATCGCCGCCTTCGCTGCCGACATATATGGGCTGTTGAGATCCGCCATTGACGGGTTGCCACCGTGCGCGGTGCTGAACTCCATCGTCACGCCAGGCGAGAGATTCGATTCCAGGAACTGCCGCAGTGCTTCTGTCAGTTGATGCGGATCCTGATCGGGCACCAGACGACAGGTGATCTTGGCGGTCGCCGTCGATGGGACGATCGTCTTCGGCCCTTCTCCGGTGTAGCCGCCGAACATTCCGTTGACGTCGCAGGTCGGTCGAGCCCAGCGGCGTTCGGTCGCCGTGTAACCGGTCTCGCCGACTGACGCGGCGACTCCGAGGTCACCCAGCCATGCAGCTTCGTCAAACGGCAGCGCGGCGAACTGCGAGCGTTCCTCGTCGGTCAGCGGTTTGACGTCGTCGTAAAAACCGGGCACGGCAACGCGACGCTTATCGTCATGCAGCAGCGACACCAGACGGCAGAGTTCGTTGACTGGGTTCGCGACCGCTCCGCCGAACACGCCGCTGTGCAGATCGCGGTTTGGCCCGGTCAGAGTGACCTCGCACGCGAGGATTCCGCGCAGCCCATACGTGATCGCCGGGATGCCCGGACCGTACTGAGCCGTGTCGCTAATGACCGCGACATCGCAGGCCAGCTTCTCGCGGTTGTCGCGCAGAAACGTTTCGAGGTTGTTGCTGCCGACCTCTTCCTCGCCCTCAATGACGAACTTCACATTGACTGGCAGCGAGCCTCGAACCTGCAGCCAGGCGGCAACCGACAGCACGTGAGTCCAGACCTGCCCTTTGTCGTCAGTCGCCCCGCGAGCCCAGATGCGGCCATCGCGAATGTCCGGCTCGAACGGAGGCGTCGTCCACTTCTCAACAGGGTCCGGCGGCTGCACGTCATAGTGCCCGTAAACCAGCACCGTCGGAGCCCCCTCCGCCTGCGTCCACTCGCCATAAACAATCGGATGCCCCGCCGTCGGAACAATTTCCGCCGACAGTCCGGACGAGGTCAGCTTGTTGACAACAAACTCCGCCGCCGCAGCCATGTGCGGCTTGAACGCCGAATCCGCACTGACGGACGGAATCCGCAGCAGGCCCTGCAACTCAGCAACGGCGGCATCACGATTTAAATTCAGAAAGTCGGTTACGTCCTGCATCGGTTGCGGTCTCCACAG
>JAPOLP010000064.1 GCA_029977045.1 Planctomycetota bacterium | reverse complement strand
GCCACACGCAGAGATCGCTATCGCCACGGAAGTCGGTGGCCGAGTCCTGCGGAAGCACGAGCGGTTGCGCGTCGGTGAGTTCGTCGCGAGCGGGCAGTTACTGATCGAGATCGACCCTGAACGCTTCGATCTGGAGATTGCCCGGCTCACCACAATTCGTGATCAGGCAGAGAGCGATCTGTCACAGATCGACCGTGACGAGAAGAACCTTGCCGGCCTGATCGAGCTGGCCCGCGATTCACATCGGTTGTCCGAGGCCGACCTGAAAAGAGTCGAAGACCTGCGGAAGCAGAACGTCAGTACGGAAGCGGATTACGACGTGGCCCGCAAAGCGGAGCTGACCTCTCGTGATGCGCTGCAGCGGCTGGAGAATGAACTGCGAGACATCGACTCGCGACGGACGCGCCTGACGCTGGCCCGTGATCTGTCATCGATTCAACTGAAGCAGGCGGAGCTGGATCGGCAGTGCGCGACGATTACCTCGCCCGTGTCTGGAATCGTGACGTCGGCTCCGGTCGAAGACCACGCCGTCCTGCAGGCGGGACAGCAGATCGCCGTCATTGAAGACGCCTCGCAGGTCGAAGTTCACTGTCATCTCACGATGGACGAGATGTACTGGGTCTGGAACCACACTCTGAATGATGAGCCGATTCATCACACACCGAACCGGTTCACTTCCCCGGCACACAGTCCCCAACGCGAGTTTGCCTTGCTTGCCGCGGGTGATGAGTTTCCTTTGTCACTTTCGCCGGAGCCGGATCGTGATGTTCCGGATGAGCCGCGAGACGAAGCACGGTCACTGCCCGCGATTCATTCGGATGTCGTGTTTGAACTCGGCGGCGAGGAGTTTGCATGGACCGGCTCGCTCGCCCGGATCGACGGAGCCGGCCTTGATCGTGAGAGCCGCACTGTGCCGTGTCGCGTCGTCGTTGAGAGACCGACGCGCGACACGAGCCAGAGCGGCGGACCACAAAACCTGATGCGTGGCATGTTCGTTTCGTGCCGCATCCACACGCGACCTCGACGGCAACTGCTAACTGTTCCTGAGATTGGTGTGCGTCCCGGCAACGAAGTCTGGCTGATGCGGGACGGGCAGTTACATGTTGAGCCCGTGCACATCGTGCGAGTCGGCGATGGTGTCGCTGTCATTGATGGGTTGTCAGCGGGCGTTCGCGCCGACGATCGACTGATCACGACGCCGGTTCCGGGTGCTCGTGAAGGGCTCTCAGTTGTTGAGCGGCCGGAAGCGCGGGGGTCGCTATGAAGGCCCTCGTCCGCTGGTCCGTCACGAATTCGCCAGCGATGAACATCATCATGCTCGTCGTGCTGAGCACGGGAGCATGGTGCATGGCCTCGATGCAGCGGGAGTTCTGGCCTTATTACGACCTCGATGAGATTGAAGTTCGCGTCGCGTACCGCGGAGCCAGTCCCGATGAAGTCGAAGAGGCGATCTGCGAGAAGATCGAAGCGGCGGTCTCATCGATCAGCGGACTGGAGACCATCTATTCGACCGCGACCGAAGGTTCCGGGCAGGTCCGGCTCGAACTGCACGCGGATGTCGACAAGGCCGATGTGCAGCGCATCCTTGGAGAAGTTCAGGCGGCTGTGAATCAGATTCCGAGTTTTCCGGCGCTGGCTGAGGCACCGGTCGTCCGGCAGCGGGTTCCAAACTCGACTGCGATTCAGGTTGGCATCATTGGTCCTGATGATGACAGCATTGAAGCGGCTCTCCGCCTGCGTCGCATTGCGGAAAACATCCGAGACGAACTGCTCGCTTATCCCAGCATGTCGCAGGTCGAACTGCAGGGTGTGCCGAGTTTCCAGATCGATGTTGAGGTCTCGGAAGAGGCTCTGCGGAAGTACCGACTGTCACTCAGTCAGATCGCGGAGATTCTTCGCGAAGAGAATCTCGAAATGCCCGGTGGCACGCTGCGGACGGACTCGCAGGAGATTCTGCTGGTCGGCTCAAACCGCAGCAGTGTCGGACGCGAGATCGCTGAGATTCCGCTCACATTGCCGAACGGCGTTGTGATTGAACTGGGCGAACTCGGAACCGTCCGTGACGAGTTCTCTGATGACACATCCATCAGCCGCATGAACGGCCGGCCGGCGATCGCCTTGTCGGTCAACACGACACAAACCGAAGACCTGCTCGAAGTCGGCCGCGACGTTTATGCCTACCTCGACACGAAGCAGCTTCCAGTCGGCTACAGCATGGTGGCCTACCGCGATCGTTCCGACGACGTTCAGGATCGACTCAGCCTGATGATTACAAACGGCTGGCAGGGGCTGGTGCTGGTGTTCGTCCTGCTGGCATTGTTTCTGGAACTGCGTCTGGCGTTCTGGGTGGCGATGGGCATTCCCCTCTCGCTGCTCGGAGCCTGCATCGTGATGTACTTCACCGGCCAGACGCTCAACCTGACCTCGCTGTTTGCCTTCCTGATCGCACTGGGCATCGTGGTCGATGACGCGATTGTCGTGGGCGAAAACATCTACGTGCATCGTTCGATGGGAAAGTGTTTCCCGCAGGCGGCAATCGATGGGACTCTGGAAGTGATGCCCTCGGTGGTTACGTCCGTCATCACCACAGTGATCGCATTTCTCCCCATGATGTTTGTCACCGGGAACCTCGGCCGCTTCACCACAGTACTGCCGCTGGCGGTGATTGCGATGCTGCTGATCTCGCTCGGCGAATGCGTGACGATTCTGCCTTCGCACCTTGCACACCGCGACAATCTGTTTCTGCAGTTTCTGTCATGGCTGCTGACGCCGATGCGATTTGTGGCCTGCGGACTTGCGTGGATGAATCAGCATGTGGGCCGAATGCTCGACAGCTTCGTCGAACGTGTCTACCTGCCCAGCCTGCGCTGGTCATTGCGGAACTCGGCGACTGTTGTGGCTCTGGCGGTGGGGCTTCTTGTGGTGTCGGCGGGTGTCGTTCGCAGCGGCAAGGTTCCGTTCGTCGTGCTGCCGCGGATCGACTCGAATGTGCTCATGCTGATGATCGCCTACCCGAACGGAACTCCCGCAAGCGTCACCGATGCGGCCACGCGACGCCTCGAAGCCGCTCTGGACGAAGTCAATCAGCAGACCATCAATGAGGCACTGACCGACCGCGAGGAAGGCGTCGTCATCGCGATGCACCGTGCAGTTGGACATGGAGCGTCGTCGACCGGCGAAGTTTCCAGCGGCAGTCATGTCGGCAGCATTACCGTGTCACTGATCGATTCCGGTTACCGCCAGATCAGCGCACAGGAAATTGTCACGCGCTGGCGCAAGGCCGCGGGAGACTTCCCCGGCACTGAAGTACTCTACTTCAGCACCGGCCCGCGAGGCCCCGCTGCCGCACCGATCGAGTTCTCTCTGCTCGCGTCCAGCGAGGACCTGGACCGACTGGAAGCCGCTGTCGATCGCTGCACCGAACGACTCGCGGAATACCCCGGAGTGTTCGACATCACCGCTGGCTCGAAGCCCGGCAAATACGAGTACCGTCTGAAGATCAAAGACAAAGCCCGGCAACTGGGAGTCACGCTGGGCGAAGTCTCACGCACCGTCCGGGCCGCGTACTACGGTGAAGAAGCGATGCGTCTGCAGCGAGGCCGCCACGAAGTGGAACTCCGAGTCCGCTACCCGCGCGAGCAGCGCCGCTCTCTGGCTGACTTCCGACAACTCCGCCATCGCACTTCGGATGGCATTGAGCGACCTCTCACCTAACTGGTCGATATCGAGGTCGGGCGCAGTGCGTCGATCATTCGCCGCATTGACCAGAAGAGGTCGATCACGATCAGCGCCGACGTCGATGAGGATTCCGCCAACGCCTTCGACATCAGCAGTGACCTGCAGGCCAGTTTTCTCGCCGAGCTGCAGGCCGAGTTTCCCGAAGTGACCATCCGCTGGGGCGGCCAGCGTCAGCAGACGAACGAGTCGATGCTGAGCATGCTGTACGGCTTCGTGTTTGTGATTGTCGGCATGTACCTGCTGCTGACGATCGAGTTCAAATCGTACATCCAGCCGCTGCTGGTGCTGACGATCATTCCCTTCGGCTGCATCGGAGCGATTGCCGGCCACTTTGTCATGGGGCTCTCGCTGACGCTGTTCAGCGTCTACGGCCTCGTCGCGCTGGCGGGAGTTGTCGTCAACGACTCGATCGTCCTGATCGACTTCATCAACCGCCGCATCGCAGACGGCCTGCCACTGGAAGACGCCCTCCTCGACGCCGGCCGCCGCCGCTTCCGCCCGGTGGTGCTGACGTCCGTGACAACAATCGCCGGGATGCTCCCCATCCTGCTGGAAACATCGCGACAGGCTCTCGTCCTGATCCCAATGGCCACGAGCCTCGCCTTCGGCCTGATGCTGGCCACCGTCCTCGTCCTGATCCTCGCGCCGACGTTCTATCTTGTCAGTCGGCGACTGGCTCCGGGAACGCGAACGGATGATATTGTCAATGAAGTAGTCCCCAGGACGCATGCGGTTGTTTGAACGCCGGACGCTCGCTTTCAAATGCGAGGTAAACAGTCGCGGCTGCTCTTCGGTGTAACACAGAAGATTTGCACTGTGTCACTTGAAGAGGTTGAACGGTCATGAGACGAACAACTCGACTGTCATTATTGCTGATGATCTGTGCCGGGCTGATGGCTGATTCTCCCGGGGTCCTTGCCCAGAAAGGCGGCAAAGGGAAACAGGGACAAACTGCGGGCCGCCAGAAGAATGGAAGAGGCGGAGGGCAGAAAGGCAGTGGTAAGAGTGCTCAGAAAGACAATCGGGAGTCGCCGGCGACTCATCTTCCGGTTGGCTTTCAACAGCTCTCCAGGGACGAAGTCAAACAGCTCGACGGCCTGACGCAGCGCGCACTTGGTTGGATTGGGGAATCCAGCCCCAGGCGTACGAGGCCATCGTTAGTCGCTCCGTTTTTCGGAGGCCTCGGAACTGCTCGCGGAAGTACCAATGACCCTGACGAGGGCGACGGCGAAGAGCAGGATCAGTCAGAACGGCTAAACAGTGATGTCGGCCTGCTGGTGCTGGCCGTGCTTGACGACGAGCAGCACGACGTGCTCGCAAGGCTGCTGATCGACCAGCGGGACGCGATTCAGGTGTATGCAAAGACGCGTGACAGTCTGACTGCAAAGCTGCAGGAAATTCGCGGCCAGACACAAACGTCGCGCACGTTCGATCGTGGTGTGGTGGAGCTGGCAGGTGAACTTGGCGAACAGGAAGCCTCGATCGGACTGGCACAGGCAAAGGCGTTCATCGAACTGCGAAAGTCGCTGCGTGAAGATCAGCTTGAGTATTTACAGCTCGTACGGGCCAACCCGGACGTGCTCAGGACGGAGACTCCGGCCGTTCAGAAAGTCCGCGACCTGCTGGCGAAACTCGACGACGACGATCAGGAGACTCTCCAGTCGCTGGCCATCAAAGCCGTTTCATTCGCGACCGGCACTGCCGACCAGAACGCACTCGTTCGTGACGGGAAGTCTGCGACTCTGCTGGGATCAGTCAAAGCTGGCGGAAAGTCGGACGGCTCGACAACGGCATTTCTCGGCACCTTGACGGTGGCTCAGCAGCGACAGTTGTATCTGCTACTGCAATCGGAGCAGCGTGTCGCAGGCACCTATGCCGCAAAACGCAGTCAGATCATCGCAGCTCTCGACAGCCTCAAAGACGGCAAGCCCGTCAACGAACAACGAATGAGGCAGGCGGGTTCCGCACTGGTGACGATCGAAGGGAGAGTCGCCCTGCAGGAAGCCCGCACCTTTGAGCAACTGAGCACATCTCTGTCCAAGGCACAGTCGGTGTTCATCTCGCAGAACCTGCTGGCTGCGGCCACAGACAAAGGTACCAAGTAGTCATGCTGCCCCCTCGAAAGCGAGTCATCGCCCTTGTGGCATGGTTGCTCGGCTCCGCCGTCGCTTCTGCTCAGCCACCGTCGCTCGATCAGCCATTAACAACCGAGTCGCCGGGCAGTCGGCGTGAAGTAGTTTACGGCGAACCGATCGACGGCGGCACCGTGATTGTGCGAGGCGAAGTTCTGTCACCTCCCCACAAAGTTGGTCAACGTGGACGAGATGTGCTCATCAATGATGTCGTCGTTGCTCGGTTGCCTGGCAGTCGAGACGAACATGGACGCGACCGTCCCGACCGCTCACGTGTCAGCCCGAATCAGTTCGTCGCCAACATCGAGACTCGACTCTACAACGGCGACGTACTGGTTTGCTTCGATGAGCGGACCAGAGTGTTCTGCTACTCGGGAGATGACCCCTACTTCCTGCAGGCTCTGGCCAAGGCCGAAAACGTCGAAGAACGAGTTCTCGCTGCACTCGATTACGCAGTCGGAGGCTACGACGACGGAGGATCGGCTCGGATTCCCACCTCGCAATGGCGAAGTGCGCTGGCCGATTTCGAGCCGACTGAAAGCCTGTCCCAGTATCTCGAAGACTCAGGCTTCCTCGAAGAGGACGAAGACTATTTACCGGAAGACGACGAGGCGTATCAGCGTAGTGACCCGACACGCTGGATGTACGCGTTGAACGTCGCCGGCATGCTGCTGGTCGTTGTGTCGGCTGGAAAGCTGCTTGGAAACCGTCCGGAGTCTGGCATTCCGTGGGCACAGATCGTCGAGTCGCCAGAAGCGATCCGGCTCTCCCGCGAAGCGACGATGATGATCGTGCTGCTCAGCGGCTTCGATCTTGTTGCAACCCTGCTGACTGACTCGGCTGGAGGCTTTACTGAGTTGAATCCCATGACCGGTTCACTGTTGAAGAACCCTGTCATGCTCGCCGTTTTCAAGCTGACAGCCACTTGTCTTGGCACCGGCATCCTGTGGCATCGACGGAAATACGCTGGCGCCCAGCAGGCCGCCTGGTGGATGTGCTTCCTGCTGACTCTGGTCACGATTCGCTGGGTCACGATTCAGTCGCTGTTTTATGTCTGAACCCCTCGAACTCCCGATGGACGATTCGCGCCCCTTAAGAGTGCTGCCAATGCCGGTCGTTTTTTCGCCACCTTCCAGGAAATCCGGAATTGTCGACGGCACGCGGTAAACAAGGACGCGAGCCATTCGGTTATCTCTCTGGACACTGAAACTTACCGTCCTCGGAGACTTGTCGAATGCGATGGCTCACTTCCTCACTGCTGCTGGTTGTTCTGTTGGCTGGTGCCGCGCGGGCGGCGGAGCGGCGGCCGAATATCATCTTCATGATGGCTGATGATCAGGCATGGAACGGGTTGTCCGTGGCCATGCACCCGGAGCTGGACTGGTCGAAGAGTTCCGTCGTTGAGACGCCGCATCTGGCAAAGCTGGCCACTCAGGGGATGCGGTTTTCGGCGGCCTATGCTCCGGCTTCGGTTTGTTCGCCGACTCGGATCAGTCTGCAGACGGGACGCAGTCCGGCGGCTCTGCATTGGACGAAAGCGGCTCCGGCAGAGGTCGGTCACAAGCTGATCGAGCCTCGGAACGTCAAGCAGATTGACCCTGATGCCGTCACGATCGCCGAGCTGTTGCAGGAAGCCGGTTATGCGACGGCTCATTACGGCAAGTGGCACATCAACGGCGGCGGGCCGGCCGCGCATGGCTATGACGAAGGCGATGGCGACATCGGCAATGAGTACGCTCACGAGTTCGGTGATCCCAATCCGGCGGACATCTTCGGGATGGCGGATCGAGCCGTCGCCTTCATGGAGAAGAATCAAAAGGCCGACAAGCCGTTCTTCATTCAAATGTCGTGGCATGCTCTGCACGCTCCCACGAACGCTCTCAAGACAACGCTCGCAAAGTATCAGCAGAAGATCGGTGGCAGCGTCGACGACAAGCGAGTCGGCAGCGCAGCGATTGCTGAGAACCTCGATGCCGGTGTCGGGATCGTGGTGGATGCCGTCGATCGGCTGGGGCTCACTGACAACACGTTCGTCATCTATATGTCGGACAATGGCTCCGGCGGTGGCGGCGGCAAAGGTGGTGGACGTCGCGGGCGTCTGGCTGGCGGCAAGGGCGGCGTCTGGGAAGGCGGAATTCGCAGCCCGCTGATTATTCGAGGCCCCGGCGTCCCGGCGAACTCGTGGTGTCATGAACGAGTCGTCGGCTACGACTTCTATCCGACGTACTGCGAGTGGGCCGGCATCCCGTCCTCAAAGCTGCCTCGCAACATCGAAGGCGGGAGTATTACCGGGCTGCTGGCGAATGGTCAGGGCAAGGTAACGCGGCCTCGCGACGAGATGGTCTTCCACTTCCCGCACTATCAGGGCGGCGACGGACCGCATACCGCTTTGATGCTCGGCAATCTGAAGCTGCTCAAGTTCTACGAAGACGACCGGCTGGCTCTGTTCGATTTGCCGCAGGACATCCAGGAGCAGAACGACCTCGCCGAAGACCGCCCTCGGGACGTCGAGAAACTGCACGACCTGATGGTGGCCTACCTGACCGACGTCAATGCTCAGATGCCAACCGTGAATCCGGACTACGACCCGAGCAAGCCGCCCGTCGTCGTTCGGGAGAAGAAGCGCGGCGGGATCGGTAACGGCGGTGGCAGCAAAGGGAACAAACGCGGGAAGCCCAACAAAGACCGCAAGGACGGCGGCAAGACTCGCCCAGCCGCCGAATGAAAACACTCGCACAAACAAGCACCAGGGAATCAGTTATTAACCGCCTCATCTCGATGGCACTGCTGTTCGTCACGTCTGCCGTTGCCAGTACCACGTTCGCACAGGCTCCCGCACAGAGCCCGATTCGGAAGCCGCGGATCGACGACACCGTGAAGGCCAATGTCTACGCGGACAACTCGTTCAAACTGTGGATCAACGGCGAACTGGTCGCCGTCGATTCCATCAGCTTTGTCCCGCACAACGTCGTCTCGGTCGACATTCTGCCGGCCTATCCGATGACGATTGCGGTCATGGCGATCGACAACGCCGACCCGATGACCGGCATGGAGTATGCCAATACCAACATCGGCGACGGTGGCTTCATCCTGAAGTTTGGTGACGGCACCGTCACCAGTGCTGACTGGAAAGCGATGCGGGTGTCGTGGGGACCGGTTGGTGGGGACACAAAGAACCCGCGCGTCGAAAGTGTTCCCATCCCCGAGGGCTGGACTGAAGTCGGTTTCGATGACAGCAAATGGGCTCGGGCGAAAGAGTATTCAGAAGAGACTGTCGGTCCGAAGGAGCCATTCTTTGAACACGACTTCAAAGGCGCGAAGTTCATCTGGAGCGACGACGTGCTGCTCGACAACGTCGTGCTGTTTCGCCACGTCGTGAAGTCTCCGCCGGACGGCAAAGAACGCCCTGACTTCCGCAACCTGACGAACATGGTACCCGAGCAGCCCAAACGAGGCGGCGGTCGTCCCGGCGGGAAGGGCGGTCAGCGCCAAGGCGGGGGTTCAAAGTCCCGCGCGCGGAACTGACCCACCACATGTCGGCTTCAGTCCATCCACGCATTCCGTCGCAAGGACGATCACATGAAACTCAGACCACTGACAATTACGGCCTTGATCGTGTTTAGTCTGCACGTGGGCTTCCGCGACGCCATCGGCCATCCAGGCCACTCGCACAGCCACGGCGATCGGTCTCCAGCCGATTCGTCTCAGCCGCGCTCCGAGACACATCGGCGGACCTGGACCATCCAGCAAAGTGGACAGCAGATCGATGCGTCGATCCTGCTTTCAAAAGATGGCCAACTGCGACTCGAACAGCGGGACGGTTCCGTCGTGACGATCCCACTGCGGAACCTTGCAGATTCGGATCGCCTGTGGGCTGAGCGACGTCTGCACGAAATCCGGCTGCTCAATACTCAACCAGAAACACAGTTACTCGCACTTCAAACCGGTCGGCGAGAACGCGAGCCAGCCAGACCGTCGATCGCGGGACTGTTCGACCCGTTCCGCAAGCATGTGCAGGTTCGTTGGGATGACGATTTTCTCTTCGTCGAGTCGGACGGCATGCCGGATCACTCGATGATGATCGGAATCACCGCCTGGCAGCAGCAGGTTCCGATTCCGCAGCAGTACTCGGGCGACAATGCCTGGCGGATTCCGCTGCATCCCGTGCCAGCCCGAAATCCGTTGTCCGCGAAAACCGGGTTCTTCCGTGGGGCCATCGCGATCGCTGTCAACGGAGTGCCAATCTTCAATCCCATCAAGAATGATGGGAAGACCGACACGGTCACTGTTGGAGAACTTGACCAATGGGGAGGCCACAGCGGACGGGCCGATGATTACCACTATCACATTGCGCCGGTGCATCTGGAGAAGATTGTCGGCAAAGGAAAGCCCGTTGCGTTCGCCCTGGATGGTTACCCGATCTATGGCTACGCGGATGGAGACGGAACGACTCCCAAAGACCTTGACTGGTTGAATGGGCATAAAGACAAAGACGGCAATTACCACTATCACGCCACGAAAACCTACCCGTACCTCAACGGCGGCTTCCACGGCGAGGTCGTCGAGCGAGACGGCCAGGTCGATCCTCAGCCGCGAGCCCGCGGAGTCCGCCCGTCGCTGACCGGATTGCGTGGAGCAAAGATCACAGGGTTCGAGAATCCAAAGCCGAACAGCTTCAAAGTTGAGTACGACGTCTACGGCGACAAACGGTCTGTCAGCTACGACGTCGCGGACAACGGCTCAGCAGTCTTCCGCTTCACCGACTCAGACGGAACCACAACCGAAGAGTACCAGGCGCGAGAGGGCGGCGGTCGAGGTGGCCCCGGTGGACGGCAGGATGGCCAGGCTGGCCGTCCCGAAGATCGAGGTCGTACTCGATCGGAAGGGCAGCCTCGCGGTGGAAGGCCGCAGCAAGGAGAAGAACGCCGACCTCAAGGCGGAGGCGGTGATCCCCTCATGCGAGCCCTCGACACTAACGGTGACGGCGAGATCGATCGGGCCGAACTGGCCAGGGCGGCGGAAGTGCTGAAGTCGCTCGACCGAAACGGCGATGGCCGGCTTACCGCGGATGAATTTCGTGGTGGCGGCCAGGGCGGTGGGCAGCGAGGTCAAGGTGGCGGGCAGCGACGACCGGGTGGTGGTCCGGATCGTCCCGATGGCAATCGACCGGATGGCGGAAGGCCCAGCAATCAGGCGGGTGGCCCGCGGCGTCCACAGCCAGGAGACGGGCCTCGGCAACCGTGGATTGTCGTTCACGCGGAAGAGGTCGACCTGAACAAAGACGGGATCATCAGCCGCGATGAGATTGTTGGTGAAGCCGAGAATGCGTTTGGTGGCTACGACGGCAACGACGACGGCACACTCTCCGAAACAGAGCTGAATGCGAAGGGCAACGTCCGCTCGGCGATGGGCGGCTTCATTCGCGGTCACGCGAAGGAACTCGACCGCGATGGCGACGGAGTGCTGTCACGCAAAGAAGTGGTCGACAACGCCACGAAGATGTTTGGGCATATCGATTCTGACGGTGACGGAAAGATCACGCAGTCTGAGCTCGAAGCCTCGCGCCGGACTGATGATTTGGGGGAAAGGGGCTCAAGCAAAAACACAGAGACGCAAAGGAAGGGAGGCGGCAGACGAGGAGAGAACCAGGGCAATCGAGACGGCAGTAACAAACGCCCTCGTGACCAACAGTCGTCAGCGACCGCCGATCCTGATCCTTTGCGTCTTAGCGTCTTTGCGAGAGACCAGACCGACGAAGGCTCACGCGAAGGCGTTAAGACGCAAAGGAGGGAGCCGGGTGCAGTGAGACGGCCGAACTTCGTGTTCATCCTGATCGACGATATGGGCTGGCGCGACATGGGCTTCTCGGGCAACGACTTTGCCGAGACTCCCAACACCGATCGACTGGCCCGCGAAGGCATCATTTTCAGTCAGGCTTATTCGAGTGCTCCGAACTGTGCTCCCAGTCGAGCGTGCATCATGTCCGGGCAGTACCCGCCTCGGCACGGCATCTACACCGTCGTCGATGAGCGTCACGCTCCGGGCTCGCCGCATCACAAAATCGTGGCAGCCCACAGTAAGGATGCGATGGACACCGAGGTCATCACCATCGCCGAATGCCTCAAAGATGCCGGCTATGCGACGGCGGCCTTCGGCATGTGGAACCTCGGTCGAGGCCGCTCAGGCCCCAGCACGGCCACGGGCCAGGGCTTCGATGTTTATGAGAAACCGCAGGACATCGGCTTCGACCAGCACGCCTACTTTGATGACGACGGCAACTACCTGACCGATGTCTTTACCGATCACGGGATCGAGTTCATCGAGTCGCACAAGGACCGCCCGTTCTTCCTCTACCTGCCCTACCACGCGATCCACGCTCCGTTTGAACCGAAGCCCGACTTGGTCGCGAAGTACGAACGCAAGGCGCGTGAAACTGGCAATGCCAACGCCGCCCCGGACTACGCCGCATCAGTCGACGCCGTCGATCAGAACATCGGGCGAATCATGGAGACGCTCCAACGGCTCAAGCTAGCCGACAACACGATGGTGATCTTCACCTCGGACAACGGCGGCACTCCACAATTCGTGGCTCCGCTCAACGGCAGCAAAGGAGCCCTCTACGAAGGCGGCATCCGAGTCCCCGCCTGCGTCTGGTGGTCCGGCATTAAGAACCCTGGCCGCACCTGCGACGAGCCAATCCTCGGCATGGACTTCTATCCCACGATGCTCGCCGCCGCCGGCATTGATCTGCCGAAGCAAACCATCGACGGAGTCAGCTTTCTGCCTGTCCTCAAAAACGCCGGAGAGATCAACCGAGACGCCGTCTTCTGGCACTTCCCCAGCTACGTCGGCCGAGCCGCCCCGTGCAGCGCGATCCGCATGGGCGACTGGAAACTGATCGAACACTTCGAGGACCGCCGCATCGAACTCTACAACCTCGCCTCCGACATCGGTGAGTCCCGCGATCTGGCCGCGGCAAACCCGACAAAAGCCCGCGAACTGCACGCCCACCTGACGTCGTGGCAAAAAGCAACATCCGCCGCGATCCCAACCGAAGCAAACCCAGCCTTCGACCCATCCGCTGTTCGCAGCAAAGGCAAAGGCGGCGGCCAGAAAGGCCGCGGTCGAAAGGGAGATGCATCGAGGAAGGGACGACAGTAAGAAGTGACGAAGCGAGCCCCAAGCCCACATGGGAGTCCCCCCTTCCAATGCCCGTCACGGATTCGGTTAACCTCAAGCTGATCCTGTGGCTCCATAGAAACGCACTCGCCGGAAGTCGCCCACACGACACATCGCTGCCGCATGTGCTTCCGATGATCGCCCGCTTCTGCCCAAACGCGGCGGTGATCGCGACCG
>JAPOLP010001195.1 GCA_029977045.1 Planctomycetota bacterium | reverse complement strand
GTCGCGTTTCAGAGCCCTGATCCGACCACTCGTAAAGCAGCGTCGGGACGCCATCCACCTGGAAACCAACCATCGCCATAAAGACGGCCATCTGATTCCCGTCGAGGTCTATCTGCATTTTCTGACCGACGAAGATGGCTCCGGCAGGTTCGTGGCTACCGTCCGTGACATCTCCGAGCGGCGTCACTACGAAGAAGCACTCGAACAGGCGCGTCGGACGGCCGAGCAGGCAAGTCTCGCCAAGAGCCAGTTCCTGGCCAACATGAGCCACGAACTGCGAACTCCACTGAATGGCGTGATCGGCATGACCGAACTGCTGATCGGCACCTCACTGACCAGCCAGCAGCGGGAGTTCATCGACGCCTGCCGCAAGAGCGGTGAGTCCCTGCTGCAGTTGATCAACCGCATCCTCGACTTTTCAAAGATCGAAGCCGGGAAGCTGGAACTCGACATACACGCCTTCAGCCTCGTCAACCTGATCTCTGACACCGTCGACACGATGCGCTGGCGTGCCGCCACGAAGGGCCTGACAACACCGTGGCACGTCGACAAGCTCGCACGCCACACGCTGATGGGAGACAGTGGCCGACTGCGACAGGTCCTCGTCAACCTGATTGGCAATGCCATCAAATTCACGGAATCCGGCAGCGTCACTGTGCATGTCCGGCAGGTCGACCTGCGTGAGAAACACACAACACTTCGCTTCAGCGTGTCCGACACGGGCATTGGCGTGCCGGCGAACAGACAGGATCGGTTGTTCCAGACGTTTTCGCAGGTCGACTCGTCCACCAGCCGTAAGTTCGGCGGAACGGGCCTGGGCCTGAGCATCTGCCGCAGCCTGGTCGAACTGATGGGCGGCACGATCGGCGTCCGCAGCGAAACCGGCACGGGTTCGACGTTCTGGTTCGACCTTCCGTTCGAGATCGCCTCCCCTGTCGAAGAAGCTGCTCTTCAGCGAGCGCCGGCAACGAAACAGCGATTCAAGGGCCGTGTGCTCGTGGGAGAAGACAACGAAATCAACCAGATGTATATCGCAACCCTGCTTAAGAAGCTGGGCTGCGAATGCACAACGGCCATCAACGGCCAGGAAGTCGTCGAAGCCCTGCGTGCCGGAACCTTCGATCTGGTCCTCATGGACTGCCAGATGCCGCAGATGGACGGCTTTGAGGCAACCCGGCAGATCCGCCAGCTCGAGGAAGACGGGGTTCTCAGCGGACGCATCCCAATCATCGCCCTGACTGCGAACGCGATTAAAGGCGACCGCGAACAGTGCCTCGACGCAGCCATGAATGACTATCTCAGCAAGCCGGTCCGCGTCGAAGAAGTAAGCGCCGTTCTGGCACGTTTTCTCGATGCCGCCGACGAACCCCAGCCGCAAGTACGTGACCATGCGTCGGTGTCGGATACCAGCAACTCTGCCGATGTCCGCTTTTCCGACAAATCGCCCAGCGAGCCTCCGACAACACTGCCGATCAATCCGCAGGCGCTGCTCGAACGCTGCATCGGCAATC
>JAPOLP010000672.1 GCA_029977045.1 Planctomycetota bacterium | reverse complement strand
CATTGGCATCCCGGCGTTCATGGCGTTCAACTACTTCTCCAGCATTATCAACCGCTTTGTGCTGGAGATCGAAGAGTCGGCGACGCATCTGATCGAAGCTGTCACGCTGCAGCTGGCACTCGAACAGAAGGCTCAGCAGTAGCGCCGCGACACGTTCGAATTTCGCGATCGGGTGTGGGGCAGTCGACCGGATGGCGGATCCAGTTGCGAGCGGCTCTGCAGTTGTTGTCGAAAGCAGACAGTCGCTCGGTTCAGGTTTCTGGAGGACGTGCGATGAAGTCGGTAGCTGGAGTGCTTGCGTCTCTGATTCTTGTCGTCCAGGCGGGACTCTTCGCCGTCCCCGTCGCGATCGCCCAGCAGCCTGACGGCAAAAACGCTGGCCAGCAGGTGGAACGTTCCAAACAGATCGATTTCGATCGAGCCCGCCAACTGCTGCAGCGAAAAGGCAAGGGCGAGAAGCTTTCGGCTGATGACGAGACGTACCTGCAGCGGGCCATCGAGGCTCGGCGGCGGATGCAGCAGCGAGGCCAGGGAGCACGGCAACGCGACAGTCGGACGATCAAGGCGGCTGAAAAAACGGGACTAAGGCCGCTCAGCGAAATGACCGCCGAAGACCGCTATCTCGGCGAAGATGGCGGGCTGTATGGCAAGGGGCGGAACCAGCCGGATGAGAAGCTTCGCAACGCCGCCGAGGCCGCGCTGTCAAAGATTCAGCCGCTGGACAGAACCGGCCAGCCGTCAGCCGACGGGCGAGTGGTGCTCGTTTCCATCAGCATGTCGAACGCGACGCAGGAGTTTTCGCGGTTCAAGCAGATCGCTGACGCCGATCGCGGCAAGTCCGACCAACTGACGATTGTAGATTGTGCGCAGGGCGGCCAGGCGATGGCTGAGTGGGTTGCTCTCGACGCGCGGCCTTGGGAAGAGGCTGCCCGCCGCATCGAACGTGCTGGCGTGACGCCCGAGCAGGTTCAGGTTGCCTGGATCAAACTCGCCAACAAGGCTCCGAGGGGCGACCTGCAGGCTCACGGTCGCAAGCTGCAGAGTGACACGGCTGAGGTTATCAGAAATGCTCGGGCCAGGTTCCCCAATCTGCGGATCGCCTATCTGTCGAGCCGGATCTACGGTGGTCACTCCGACGGACCGCTCAATCCTGAACCGTTTGCTTACGAGTCTGCCTTTGCAGTGCGCTGGCTGGTCCAGGATCAGGGACAAGTCGACGGCGAAGCTGGCGGCAACGAAGGGCCAGTTCTGCTCTGGGGACCGTACCTGTGGGGAGACGGCGTGACGCCGCGAGTGAGCGACGGGCTCATCTGGAAACGCGAGGACCTCGGCGGCGACGGAACGCATCCGTCAGAGTCGGGACGCAACAAGGTTGCCCGTCTGTTGCTCGACTTCTTCAAAGGCGACCCGCTGGCCCGAAGCTGGTTTACCGGGCGCGATTGATCGAGAATGCCGCGGCGGATGACTGAGGTGGAGTCCGCAGCTGGATCGTGGGCGGAATTGCATTCTGCCGAGGCAGGTTGAAAACCTGCTCCACAACGCACCCGACGACGCCCCTTCGGTGCGTCGGTTTTCGGAGTACGAGATGACTTCCCGCCATTGGATGATCTCGCAGTTGTCACTGCTGATGGCCGTGCTCCTGGCCTGCGGGGGCAGTTTGTCTGCAACTGCCGATGACAGTCGCGTTGTCATGCGTCGGTTGAACCGGGTCGAGTATGAGAACACGGTTCGCGATCTGCTCGGGGTGCATGTTGAGCTGCAGGAACTGCTGCCGTTCGACAGTTCGCAGGATGGGTTCGACAACGTCGGCGAGGCGTTGCACGTCTCGTCGTTTCTCATGGAGAAGTATATCGAAGCCGCAAATGCAGCTCTCGACGTCGCCATCGCCAACGGTCCGCAGCCGGAGACGATCCGCAAACGCTACAGCCTGAAGGAAACGCATCAGGTTCGCACAACGACCGAGGATGTGTTCCGCACGGCCGACGATCTGGACCGCGTGGTCATGTTCAGCTCGTCGGCCTGGCAGTCGGTCAGTCTGACGCCGTTTTATCCGAAGGATCGCGGCGACTATCGGTTCCGCATCTGCACGTCGGCGATCAACAGTGACGGTAAGCCGGTGACCTATCGCGTCGATGCCGGTCTGATGCTGATGACGGGGCGGCCTCATCTGGTCGGCTATTTCGACGCACCGGCTGGTGGGACAGCGGTCGCCGAATTCGTAGACAGCCTCGAACCACGAAACACCATCCGCCTGCTGCCGTACGGGCTGGCGTCGGCTCAGGAAGTGAAGAAGGTCGGTGCCGCCGACTGGGCCGGGCCGGGGCTTTCCGTTGAATGGATCGAGGTCGAAGGCCCGCTGCACGATCGCTGGCCGCCAGAGAGCCATCGCCGTATCTTCGGAGATCTGCCGCAGAAGTCCGCTCCAATTTACAACCAGCGGGACCGGGTTGAAGTCGCCTCTGACGATCCAATTAACGACGCCACAGCGATCATCCGCCGCTTCGCCAATCGGGCGTTTCGTCGTCCGTACACGGACGACGAAGTCGCCTCGTTCGTTGCTCTGATCCGCGACCGGCTCGACGAGGGGCAGTCGTTCGAGCAGGCAGTGCGTGTCGGGCTGCTTGCCGTGCTGGTGTCGCCTGAGTTTCTCTTTCTGCACGAAACACCGGGCAAGCTCGATGACTACGCGATCGCCAGCCGGCTGTCGTACTTCCTGTGGAACACGATGCCCGATGACGAACTGCTCGAACTTGCTCAGCAGCAGCAGCTCACTCAGCCGACCGTGGTGAAAGCTCAGGCCGACCGGCTGCTCGACGATCCGCGGTCAACGGCGTTTCACAGCAACTTCATCGGACAATGGCTCAGCCTGCGGGACATCGATTTCACGCGGCCCAGCGTGCTGCTGTATCCCGAGTTCGACGACATGTTGAAAGCGTCGATGGTCCGCGAGGCGGAACTGTTCTTCGCAGAGCTGCTGCAAGATGACCTCAGTGTGACGAATTTTGTCGCGTCAGACTTCTCGATGCTCAATGGCCGACTGGCGAAGCATTACGGGATCGACGGCGTCGATGGCTGGGAGTTCCGCCGCACAGCGTTACCACTGGAGAGTCATCGCGGCGGAGTCATCACGATGGGTGGCGTGCTCAAGGTGACGGCCAACGGGACGTACACGTCGCCTGTCACTCGCGGAGCCTGGCTGCTCGACCGCATCCTCGGGACACCGCCGTCGCCGCCCCCGGAAAGCGTCGACGGACTGGTGCCCGACACGCGAGGGACGACAACCATCCGCGAGCAACTCGCGAAACATCGTGAGATCGAATCATGCGCCGGCTGTCATGAAGAAATCGATCCGCCCGGTTTCGCTCTGGAGAACTTCGACGTTATCGGTGGTTGGCGGGATCGGTACCGGCTGGCTGGCTGGGCGCGGGACGCGCAGCAGATCACCGTCAACGGGCGGAAGGTTTACCTGGGCGCCGAGGTCGACTCGGCCGACGTCCTGCCGGATGGTCGGTCATTTCGCGGCATCGACGAGTTCCGGCAACTGCTGCTGGCAGATAAAGACCAGCTCGCTCGTGCCATCGCTGAGCGGCTGCTGACATACGCAACCGGCGCCGCGTCGACGTCGTCGGACGCCGCGGAAGTAACCGCGATCGTCGATCGCATTCGCACGAAGAATTACGGTCTGCGGTCGCTGATTCACGAGATCGTGGCCAGCAATCTGTTTCTGAAGAAGTAACCTGACCCCTCGGAGTCGAGGCACCTGATATGGCGAGACGAGAACAACCTGATCGACGCCGTTTTCTGCAGGCCACTGGCGTGACGCTCGGTTTGCCGATGCTCGACGCGTTCCTGTCGCGGGCTCGTGCGAAAGAGCAAGCCGACGACGTGCCGCGGCGAATGGTCTGCGTGTGTGCTCCGCTGGGGCTGCATCCGGAGTTCTTCTTTCCGGAGCAGCCCGGGCGGGATTACGAAGCGACACCGTACCTCTCCGAGCTGCAGGATTTCCGGGACCAGTTCACGGTGATGTCTGGGCTGGCTCACCCGGAGGTCGGGT
>JAPOLP010000808.1 GCA_029977045.1 Planctomycetota bacterium | reverse complement strand
GTCTCTGGATCAACAAACTGATCGAAATAGATGACGTCGCCTTCGTTCCGCTTGATGCGGTCGATCGTCTCATCCAGCGAATGCCCCGGTTCCGGCTTGAAGACCGGAACATTCAGCACTTCGCGACCGTAGAGATTTCCGAGGATATAGCACTGATAGAGGTACGAATCGACGCACCGCATCGCACACAGGGCGGTGGTGGTCACTCCGGACTCCGGCGGTCCGACGATCAGGACAACACCCTTGTGGCTCGCGGCAGTGTCGCGAATCTTCGCTTTGATCGTTTCCGGAATACCGATGTCTTCCGGCGTCACCCGCTTCGTCTTGAGATTGCGGATCGTGACTGTCAGCTGTTCCGCACCATTGCCCGGTTGCGTCTTCACCATCAGCTCGAACGGAAACCCGCGATACTCAGCCTTAATCCCGCCACGCTGCGGCTTGTCACGGACAGTAATGTCCAGACCGGCCAGAAGCTTCAGCATCTGGATAACGGCGTTCGCTTGCGGTCCGGGATAACGCGGACCGGGACGCTTCATGCCGTCGACGAAGAAGCTCGCCATCGCACGCTTACCGTCGATCTGCAGCTTCAGCATCTCGGACTTTTCTTCGAGTGCGTCCGAGACAAGCTCCTTGGCTGGCGTCAGGCCAGCGGCAACCAGCTTCTTATTCTCTTCGAGGTTGGCCTCGGTGCCGTCCGTCGCGCCCTGAAACAGCACATATTCGACTTCTTCCGACTCGTCGTCGTCGACGGACTGATTCTTTTTGAAGAGAGCCACAACCACAACCTCGCGATGGTCACTAAGAGCAGGTGAAACAATCGGCAAACGACAAACGTCCCGAGTCCAGCTTACAGCAGTCCGTACGCCTTCAAAGTCTGAATCAGGCTATCCCGTTGAGCCGGTTCCAGGGGCGTCATCGGCAGACGGACTTCGCCGGTGTCGCGTCCGAGCACTTCCATCGCCGCCTTGATCGGAATCGGGTTCGTCGCCAGCCCGAGCAGGTCGCGGCACAGAGGGAACAACTTGTGATGCCACTCCTGAGCCTTCGCGATGTCGCCCGCATTCCAGGCAGCCAGCATCGCTCGGACGTCGCCCGGCACGATGTTTCCGACGACCGAGATCACTCCGCTGCCGCCGAGTGCCAGCATCGGCAGAGTCAGGCTGTCGTCCCCGGACAGCAGCGTCAGGTCACTACGGGACAGGATCTGTGACTACTGATCCATCGATCCCGTTGATTCCTTCACGGCGACAATGTTCGGACAGGCTTCCGCCATCCGGACGATGGTGTCGGCTTCAATGTTCTTGGCGGTTCGTCCTGGAATGTTGTAGACAACCAGCGGAATGTCGACGGCGTCGGCGATCGCTTTGTAGTGCTGAAAAAAGCCTTCCTGAGTCGGCTTGTTGTAGTACGGGGCAACCTGCAGCGAGCCATCCGCTCCAGCCGCCTGAGCTGACTTTGTCAGCCGGATTGCTTCGGCGGTGCTGTTCGAGCCCGTGCCGGCCATGACCTTGATCCGGCCAGCCGCCTGTTCGCAGACGACGCGAATCACGAGTTCGTGCTCATCGTGCGACAGCGTCGGGCTTTCGCCGGTGGTGCCAACCGGCACGAGTGCCTCCGTCCCCGCCTCAACGTGGAAGTCGACGAGCCCACGCAGGGCAGCCTCGTCGACAGCTCCATCCTTTAGCGGCGTGATCAGAGCCACTGACAAACCTGCAAACATTTCACCACGACGTGCCATCAGACCGGCCTTCTCATCAATCAGTAGGCCGAAACAAGCGAAGCGCCGTTCCGGCAGTGAGTCAGTATCGAGATGCCGGAGCGGCGCTGCGCTTGATCCGGCCTACGTTCCTAACGAACGGCTTGCGCCATTCCGCTTACGGTTTCTAGCGGCCCTTCCAGTCGACGTTCGACAGGCTGGCCAGTGCTAGCTGCAGAGCGTGAGTACCATCCCGACCGTGCCCCTGAGCCTGCAACGCTACATAAAGCTGATGCGACAGAGCCAGCCCCGGCAGGCACAGGTTCATGCGTTTCGCCTCGGCCAGAGCAATCCCCATGTCCTTGATGAAGTGCTCAACAAAGAAACCCGGATCAAAGTTGTTGTCCATGATCCGCGGGCCAAGGTTTGACAGCGACCAGCTTCCCGCCGCTCCCGATGCGACACTCTGCATGACGGTCGGCAGGTCCAGTCCCGCCTTGTACCCGTACAGCAGAGCCTCGCAGACCCCGATCATGTTCGAGGCAATCAGGGTCTGATTAACCATTTTTGTGTGCTGGCCGGCGCCCGCTCCGCCCTGATGGACGATCGTCTTGCCCATCGCGTCCCAGCACGGCTGCAGAGCATCGACGACATCCTTATCGCCGCCGATCATGATCGACAGCCGGGCTTCCTTCGCTCCGACATCGCCACCGGAAACAGGAGCGTCGACACTGGCGACACCCTGCACTTTCGCGGCTTCGTAGATCTCGACGGCCAGAGACGGATGGCTCGTCGTCATGTCGACGAGGACGTTTCCGGCCTTCGACCCGGCCAGAGCCCCCTGCTCACCGAGGAAGACTTCCCGAACATCACTGGGGAAACCAACGATCCCAAAGATGACGTCGGATTGCTCGGCCACGGCTTTCGGCGAATTCACCCACTGAGCACCCTTGGCGACCAGAGCATCCGCCTTCGACTGCGTACGGGAATAAACAGTCGCCGCGAATCCGGCGTCGATCAGGTGTCCGCACATGCTGGACCCCATCACACCAGTTCCGATCCAGCCAATCTTCGTCGTGCCAGGAGCAATCGTCAGAGCCATCGTGCCTCTTATCCTTCCGTTGCCAGATTGCCTTGTTTGTCAGGTTGCCGCTCAGCGGGCGGCGCGGGAGTATATCGGTCAGGTTTCGAGATGTCACACGACGGGTTGCGGTCTCGATGCCTCGAATTCTCCCGGAATTTCCAGCGGTTTTCCGCCATTCTGCACGAGGCTGACGAGCCCCCATGAGCGAACCGATTGCGTGGCTGAATGGCCGCATCATCCCGTACTCGCAGGCAGCTCTACCGGTCGGCGACCTCGGCGTCGTCGCCGGGGCCAGCGCCACCGAGATGATCCGCACCTTCCGGCACGAACCCTTCTGCCTCGACGCTCATCTCGACCGGCTGGACGCGTCACTTGAACTTCTCGATTTCCCCACTCGTCCGCCGCGAACGGACCTTGAAACCGCTGTCGCCGAAGTCGTCCTTCAAAACGCAGCTTTGATCCCCGAGAGCCACGACCTGGGAATCATCGTCTTCGTGACCGCCGGCCAGAATCCGACGTATCTCGGAGCCGCGGTCCGCAATCAGACGTCAGTCGGCAGTGTCTGCGTCCACACATTTCCACTGCCGTTCGAGTTCTGGGCCGAGCTGTACTCACGCGGCGGCCACCTGTCGACGGTCAGCATCCCGCCTTTGCCCGAGGATGCCGTCACTCCGCGAGCCAAGCACCGTAGCCGCCTGCACTGGTGGCGAGCCGACCGCGAAGCTGGC
>JAPOLP010000894.1 GCA_029977045.1 Planctomycetota bacterium | reverse complement strand
CCGTTGCCACAGAAACGCGTTCTGAATCACTCCGAACGAATGGAGTGAAGTTGCCTGCTGTATCGGAAGGTGCACACGCTCTTTTTTTAACTTCTGTGGCGAGTTCCGCAGGTGCAGGCTGTTCCGGTTATGTGGCCTGCCGTTCTCTCCGCTTTAGACTGAAAGTGTGCCTGAGACGCACGTTACGGGTCGTTTGTCGTGTGCGGAGTGCGCGGGCCGTCCGGACTGGTGCGCGCGTGCGGCGTCACAAAGCAAGGGCGGCGAGGCACGAGCACGGGGCGAGCGGCTGAGAACTGGACGCGGTGAGGGCGTCGCTCAGAAGGGAGCTGGCTGACCAGGAATCCCGTCAGCCAGCTCGCGATTCATCGCGAAGAGCGCCGGCAAACCGCCCGTATGCACGAAGACAATGTGCTCGTCGGGGGAGAACTGCCCAGCGCGCACATGATCGATCAGTGCGGCAAAGGCTTTTGCTGAGTAGATCGGGTCCAGCAGAATCGACTCTGTGCGGGCGACGAGGCGCAGCGCTTCGAGACCGGCGTCGCTGGGGATTCCATAATCCGGGCCGATGTAGTCTTCCGTGATTTCGATGTCCGACGCTTCGAGACGGTGCGGCAACCGCAGTCGCTCGGCGGCGTCGTTGGCGATGTTCGCCATATCCGCGGCTGTGTCCCACGGCCAGACGAGCGGCGCGATGTTTCGCACCGGAGCCTGCATCCCGACGGCGGTAGCTCCAAGCGCAAGGCCCGAACCGGTCGACCCTGCTGACGAGACATAAACAGCTGCTGGTTCAATGGCCGCTGCACGCGACTGCTCGACAATCTCCAGCAGACACGGCACGTAACCGATCGCCGCGATCGCCTTCACCGAGAACCGGTTCCAGAAGAAAGGCCGGCGTCCCTGCTCGCGAAGCTGGTTCGCCCGGGCTTCGATCAGATCGTCGAGTTCCGGACCGATCGGTGCGTCGACGATCTCGACGCTCGCACCCAGCAGGTGATCGAGCAGCAGATTGCCCTGCACTTCGACCTCGCCCTGATGATGAGCCCGCGTCAGGACCAGATGGCACGGCAGGCCGGCTTTCGCGCATGCGGCAACCGTCTGACGGCAGTTGTTGCTCTGCACGCCAGCTCCCCACACGAAGCAGTCCGCGCCCTCAGCCAGAGCCTGTCCCAGCAGATACTCGTTGTGCCGCGTCTTGTTGCCACCAAACGCGAGGCCCGTGCAGTCGTCCCGCTTGATCCAGATCGTCGGACCGCCAAGTTCCTCAGACAGCCGATATAGCGGCTCGAACGGAGTCGGCAGGGGCCCGAGCGCAAACCGTGGAACGTGGCCGAGGGCGTCTCGGACAGCGTCGACTGAAAACGGACGGTGGCTGCTCATGGATGCGGATTCCGAGTGGAGATCAATGTTCCGAAGGCACGTTGCCGGACATCGTCGCGGTTCGCGACGTTAGAGAAGTTCCTGGATCGCCTGGCGGTTCTCGTCGACGAGGTAGCGCGGACGCCCGTTGAAGTCGGGAATCTTCACCGAGTTCACATCGAGTCCCAGCGTGCGGTACAGCGTGGCAAAGACTTCCTGCACATGCACCGGTCGAGTCGCGGGGACGCCGCCAGTGCGGTCTGTTGAGCCGATGACTCGGCCGCCCTGGATACCGCCTCCGGCCAGCAGGACCGATTGCGTGTTCGGCCAGTGATCGCGACCGCCTTTGGCGTTGATGCGTGGCGTCCGCCCGAACTCGCCCCAGACAACGACCGCCGTCCGTTCCAGCAGACCGCGTTCGTCAAGGTCTTCCAGAAACGTCGCCAGTGCGTGATCGAAGACAGGCAGATACTTCCGAGAGAGTTGATCGATCGGCCCTTCACGGTTCGCGTGCCAGTCCCAGGCTCCGAAAGCAACCGTCACACAGCGAACGCCTGCTTCGACCAGGCGGCGAGCCAGCAGCAGGTGCGACGGGCTCTGTGGAGCACCGCCAAAGCTGGGATCGGTCTTCTGTTCCGCTCCGTAACGTTCGACGACTTTCGGGTCCTCGCGTTTCAGATCGAGCGCCTCGGCCAGCCGGCTCGACGTCAGGATCCCGAAGGCCTGCTTCTGGAAACTATCGAGCCCCTCAGGTTCGACCAGTTCGCCAGTGCGGTTCAGCGAGGCCAGTAGCGAACCCCGGTCATCGAAACGCGGCTGCTCGATACTGTTCAGCACCAGGTCCGACTTGACGTCGCCTTCCAGCGCGAACGGCACATGTGCCGAACCTGTAAAGCCTGGCCACGAGTTCCTGCCGGACGCGTCGTGCAGGCCGCGGTTGCGGTACGGCGGGTAACTCATCGCTGGCGACGCATCGATGTACGGAACCGTGCCGTTTCGCGAGTTGCCCAGGCACCAGGAAGCCATCGAACCAAACGACGGCCAGCCACCGGAAGGCTCGGCGTCTTCGTTTCGACCACCTGGCCGACCGGTGTAGCACTGAAACGACTCGTGCCGGTTCTGCATCCCGACGAGCGACCGCACGATCGAGAAGCGATTGGCACTGGCTGCCAGCTTCGGCAGCAACTCGCAGAACTGCACGCCAGGAAGTTGAGTACTGATCGGACCGAACGAACCGCGAATCTCAACCGGAGCGTCCGACTTTGGATCGAACGTCTCATGTTGAGTTGGTCCTCCGGGCAAATAGATCATCACAACGGAGCGATCACTCGAGGACGCAGCCGTCTGACTCTCCGCCCGCAGCACGCCAGGCAGCGAAAGCCCACTCAGCGCCAGCGACCCCACACTGAGAAACTCCCGCCGGGAAACCCGGTCACAGAACGAGCGGTGATTTCTACCGGCAAAGGTCAGCACGCGGGTTTCTCCAGACTTCAGTCAGAACCAGAAGTGGCAAGCGGGACCGAGCAGTCAGCGTCAGCTTTGAATCTACCATCTGGACCAGATCCCGGCGATGCCGTCTCGGGAGAGCCGGACATTCACTGATCAGCAGGCGACTTCAGATGTTTCTGGAAGAAGCGATCCGCGGAGTCAGCCATTTCGTCAAACCAGAGCTGCTTCCCGAGGAACGGGTGCGGCGCGTCTTTGATGACCGTCAGACCGGAGTCGATCCCGAGTTCGCTCATCCGGCTGCGGAAGACATCCGCGTGAGTGCTGGGATCGTCGGTTTCTCCGGTGAT
>JAPOLP010000168.1 GCA_029977045.1 Planctomycetota bacterium | reverse complement strand
TTCTCATAACACGTGGAACGGTTTCAGAGATGCACGCCAAAATCAGGTTGAGCTTTGGGGGCTTCATCACAGCATCGAAAGTGCCAGCACAAAGCATCCAATATTAGCGTCGGAATAAGTTCCGGCTGACACGAAGTACGTATCCGGCCCTACTGCAGCCGTTGCTCCATCTGCATCGTCCCATAACCCGATTTCTTCAACGGGCTGTTAGCGGACGAGTAGTCTCCCTTGCTCCACTACACGACGTCGCCGGGCCATATGTTGCCCATGATGGTGGTCCAGCGAGTCTCGCCGGAGCCGTGCCCTTCGTAGTACGCACCACCGGGACTACCGCCATCGTGTTCGAGCCCGAGAGCGTGTCCGACTTCGTGGCTCGAGATGCCGCTAACTGAGAACTCGTTGATCTGCGTGAATCCGGAGTCGGCGATGTCGGTCCATGCGACGAGGTCGTAGTTCGCGTCGAAGCTGCCAGGAGACGCCGGCCGGTCGCGTTGGTGTTGTATTCGATGGGGTCGCCGATCATGACCCGGATGCCTCATTCGATGTCACTCACGCTGGTCTTGCGGAGCTTTTCGATATCGGGCTCTTCGGTCGTGATATTGACAGAAAACGGCGCGAAGTCCTCGGCGACGACCTCCCGCGAACGCTGAATCAGTGCGAGTTTCTCATCACTGAACGCGTTCGACCCGTCGATCGTGAACGGATCGACGTTGATCGTTCCCGCAGACCACTCCGGGTCGTTGACCTGCCCGCCATCGAAGTCGAGATAAATCGTATGCCTCGCCCCGGGCAGCGAATTCAGCGTGAACGTCTCACTGAGCGGCGCAAGTACCCCGATGCCGGCCCCGTCGAACGCGTCCCGAATCGTGACGGTTGCGGAAGTCAGATCGAGGGTGTGGCCCGCCACGGTGCCGAGATTCACGGTGCCGAGATTCACGGTGACGGACTCACTGCCTTCGCTGAGCGCGTCGGAAAACGGGTTCACGACGACGGAAGCCGACAGGGCTCCGGCGGGAATCGTCACGCTTCCAGACAACGCTGAGTAATCGCTGCCCGCCGTCGCGGTCCCGCCGACCGAGTACCCGATCGACAGTGGAGTCATCCCGACCGTGTCCCGGGAAAACACAAACGTCCCGGTGCTCTCGCCTTCCGAAGCAAACGGGTCACTGGCGATGACGGAAATCGCAGAGAGAAGACTGCGTTCCTCCAGCTGTTCCAGACGCGAACTCGGCTTCCGCAGGCCGGTTCGACGTTTACTCTGCTGGCGAGTGATGCGGGAACGATTCAGGCGACCCTGGGAGGATGTCAGCCAGTGAGAGAGCATCGGGCGGCCTTTTCAGAGTGGGAGTTCTCCAGCGATTTTTCCCGGCAACTCATCTGCGAGTTCCGGGGCTCAATCTGAAAAACACCGTCTGAAAGCGGCACCGCCACGAAAAATGGAAAATCGAACCAGCACTATCCCAGATCAGGACGGGCCCCCGCTGTTCCGCTCCTGCCGAATGCGGCTGACCCGTCGTTCGACGGTGCGGAGCGGCAGCCCGAGTTCCTCCGCGATTTCTCCATTCGAGAAGCCTTCCATGCGACGCAGGGCCACCTGCCGATGCTCGTCGTCGGGCAGTCTCGCCAGCCAGTCAGACATCTGCTCGTTGATGGCGACAATGGCATCCGGAGTCGGCTGCTGGCTCATCAGGTTGTCGAAGACATTCGGGCCTGCCGGCGTGATTCCGAGTTCCGTAACGTCGGCAAATGAATCGTCGCGAACCTGTCCGCCACCGCGTTTCTGTCGCAGCTGATGACGCAGGACGTTCTTCGCGCGATTCGTCGTCATCGTGATCAGCAGCCGCCACAGGCTCTCGCGGTCACTCAGTTCGGGCAGCCGACCGGAACTCGATGCCTGAAACAAGTGGTCGGAAACTTCAACCGCGACATCTTCTTCGTCACTGACTCGCTTCGCAGCCGTACTCAGTCGCTGCCGGGCCAGTCGCACGACGGTTGCAAAACACCGAGCCCACAACTGCTCCAGCGAATCGTGCGAGCCATCCTGCATTCGATCAATCAGCAACGTGACGGAGCCGCGAATGGTTTCTCGCTCGCTGGTCTGAGCCGTTTCAAAAATCAAACGAGGTCCGTCGTCTCCGGCAAACTGAATTGTGGTGCCATGCTGAATCCGCACATGAGTCTGCAGCAAACCGCCAGACAGAATGCCATTCGCCCCGAACGCAGCACAGTGCCAGTTCCTGCCGTCGTGAAACAACGTCGCGTGAAACCGCGAGATGCGTTGGTCTCGCAGAACCAGATCGTTCTCCGGATGTCGACCGATCTGCACGACGGTGTCGGCGGAAAACTCGGAGTGCTCATCAGGCACGTGGCTCCCGTATTCCTGACGGAAAACGTAAATTGTCCGGTGGAAGGTATTCGTCATGCGACGCGGGACTCCCAGACGCGGTTGCGGTGCGAGGCAAACTTCAGAGGAACAACTGGCATCAACGATTCCCTGCGGCGACTGACAGGTTGCCATCAAGCTGAGTAGCCCGTTTCAGCCATGCTGGTTTTTTCGTGCTTGCAACAAAAGGTCACTGGTCCCCTCAGCCCCACGTGGATCTTCAGGCGAGAGACGCTCCTGTCCTCAGCTGTTCTTTGGTGCTAAGCTTCGGGGCTTCGTTGAGATGCCGGACGCGTTCGCGTTTCTGTCTGAAACGGCGGTCTCAGCGACGCGTGCCTTTCGACACTCGACTCCCGAACTCCCTACGCAACTTCGACGAGCTGACTTATGGATCTGCCTACGTGTCCTTCGTGTGGCCAGTCTGTTCTGGATGACGATGCCGTTGACTGTCCGTTCTGCGGATCGTCGATGTCTGCGAAACCGGGTAAAGCGGCTCCGAAGCCGTCGGCTCCTCAGCCGACGCAGAAAAAGGCGACCCGCAGGAAGGAAGAGTCTGCTCCGGCGGGAGATCCCGACGATCCGTTTGGAGTGTCGGCTCCGGTTATGAGCAAGGCGGTCGCGCTGCTGCCCAAGCCGGCGAAGGGCAAGCTGCATCGAATCGTCTGTCCGATGTGTGAAACACCGGGCTTTCAGTCGAAAAAGGCAGCTGGCCGGGAAGTCCGCTGTGCAAATCAGGATTGCCTGGTCCCGATCTTCACGGCGCCGCCTTTGGAAGGCGAGGAGGCTGAAGAAGCCCCGCGAGTGGAAACCACCGTCGAAGAAAAGAAGTCCGGCGGCCCTTTGCTGCTCTACGGTGGCGTGGCCGTTGTCATGCTGGTGATCGGTGGCGTCGCGTGGTTTATGAATAAGCCACCGTCGACCGCCGGCCTCGATGCCCCATATGTGCCCCCTGTCGTGGCTGGCGGTGGTGGCGAATCCGTGAGCGATCCAGGGACTGAAACGCCGCCGGGCACAAAGACTGAACCCGAACCTCAGACTCCCGAGCCAGCCGGGCCGAGTGCAGAAGAACTTCGTGCGGAAGCGATCAAGCTGATGAATACGGTCGCTCTGATCCGCGATCGCAACTCTCGCAAGCCGTATTGCCGCCGCATGACTGCGGAAGCACAGGCACTGACAGGTGATCTCTCCGGCGTCGACACGCAGCTTCAGCAACTCGATATCGTCGCCCCCGCATCGCTTAAGTTCTACGGCGTGCCTCCGCTGGTTGAGACAGGCTGGCAGCACCTGGCAGCTGGCCGGACGGCTGAAATGAACGCCACAATCAAACGTATCCAGGAGCCGCTGGAATCTCTGCCCGAGTACGGCACGATCGCCGTCAGCACGATGACCGGCTACGCGGCCTTGCTGGCTGGATCGGGAGAGACAGAAAAGGCGATTGCAGCATTGGGCCGGCGTCGGAATGTTGAGGAACTCGGGCAGTTTGTGGAGACCTGGTCCAGGTCACTGGTCGCTCCGCGATTGAGCTTCGCGGCAGCGTTGAAGCAGAGGCCCGTTACAGGCTGGTCGGAACCGCAATGGGTGACTGTCGCGTTTGAACTCAGTTGCAGGGGATACGGCGACAAGGCTGTCGTGTGGGCTAATCGCGCGCCTTCGTCACGAGCAAAGACGGAGTGCATCTCCGCGTGGGCTGAAGGGCAGCTGCTGACGCAAGGTGTTGCCGCGCTGCCATCGATTGAAGAACAGATTTCGGAGTTGTCTGCAGCAGATCAGGCATTTGTTCTCGCTCGTTGCCAGCTGGCTCTCGTCGGCAGTTCCGACGCAGATACATCCTCGGTTATGCCTAAAGCTGTCCAGCAACTGAGTGCTGTCGGAACTCCTGCCACCGTTCCAATGCCGAATCTCAAAACCGAAACCACGGTGTCGTTGCCAGACGCCGCTCCACTGACGGCTGCTGCCATTGCTGCCGCCGAGATTGCTCACGTTCAACAGTTGTTGGGCCAGGGTGATGCTGCCTGGCAGTCCGTGATGGTTGCTCAGAACTGGGCACGAGCAATCTCACCCAGCCCGGTTCAGACCCAGGCACCGCTTACGGAAATCAATCGCCTGGGAGCATCTCAAATCCAGGCTCTGCTGAAGGTCTCACTGAACCTGCTGAGTGACAGCGATGCTCAGAATGCGTACCTCGAATATCGGAACCGCTGCAATCGCGTGAACGATGCGGCAATGTCTCGAATGGAACTGCAGCGACAGATTTTCGCCGCCGCGGCAAACTGGGGACTGTCAGAAAAAGTCTGGTCCGAAATCAGCGTTCGGGCAGCAACGGGTGCGGAGCCCGCTTCTGCCGAACCGTGGTTTGACACGCGTCTGCCCGCTCGGCTGTATACTCAGTTTCAGGTCGCTAAACAGGACGCACTGAAGGCCGCCGTCGAACAGGCAGCGACAGTCGATCGTCTCAGGAAAAACAACGACGTTTCAGTTCCGACAGCTTTGCTGGCCGCAAGCCATATATCCGCCGGAAAAGTCAGCGAGGCCGCAGGCGTGCTCGAACAGTTCGCCAGGAATAATCGCGAGGATCGCGATCAGCGATTCCAGCAGGAGACAGCTTTGCGGCTCGCCTCTGAACTGGTCGCTTCAGGCAAGCCGGAGCAGGCAATTCAGTTTGCACTGGCGTTTCAGAAACTACCTCAACTGAGCGAGGAAATGCTTCAGACGATCGGAAACGAAGTGACAACTGCGGGTAAGCCGCTGGCTGCGATGGTTCCCGCGCGTGGCGAGGAACTCGCTCCTCCAGAGAGGATTTCTTTGCTGCGAGGCCTGGTCGGTGCGTTGCAGGAATCTTCAGGCGGGTAGAGACCCGCGAACTGATTGACCCGGTCGGTCAGGCTGCCGACAACCGGAGCACAGGGGAGGCAATCGTGAAGAGGCGAACGAAGGCCGGCGTTTGCGTCACCCTGGTTCTCGTCGGAGGCTGTATGGCCTGGTTGATTCCGGCGGTTCATCAGGCGAGGGTTTCAGCCTGGCGCAGCAACAACAAGTGAAACCTCAAGCAGCTCAGTCTGGCGGTCGCCAACTATTACGAGCAGTGGGATTCGTTGCCTCCGGCGTTCATCGCTGACGAATCAGGAAAGCCGATGCACAGTTGGCGGGTGCTTCTGCTATCCCACTTCGATGCGGATTTGTTCAGGCAGTACGACTTCAGCGAACCGTGGGACGGTCCGAACAATCGTCGGTTGTTGAATCATCGTCCGCGGACGTACGCGCTGCATGATCGCAACGACGAACCCGGCTAGATCACGAATTATCTGGCCGTCGTCGGCCCCGGCACGATGTGGCCGGGCAGCGAGCCGACTGACAGGCCATTTGGAGGGCAGGCGATTCTGATCGTCGAAAACGTCGGCGCCGACGTGCAGTGGACCGAGCCGCGTGATCTGAATTTCGACACGATGAACTTTGATCTTTCGGCATTGGCACCTGATGGAATCAGCAGTTCGTACCTGCCAGCTGCAATCGCTCTGAGCGACGGCACGATTCGCCAACTTCCACCCGGGAAGATTTCGCCCGAGGAGTTGCGTGGTTTGCTGACGGGACAGATCGATCTCGAAACAGCGCTGAACAGCTCGGACTTCCAACTGGAAGACGGTCGCGACCGACCAAAACGCGATGGCCAATAATCGCACCGACTTGCGGGTTCTGGTGCTCACTCCGGCAGATCGCCCAGTTCCTGACGCAGGCGGCGGAGAACTCGTGAGCGCGCCTGGCGGACGGCGTTGGCGGAGATGTCGAACTCGGCAGCGACTTCCGATGTGGGCCGCTCTTCGACAACCGTCAGCCAGAAGAGTTGCCAGGTGCGTTCTTCAAACTGACAGCGGACCAGTTCGATGCCGCGCCGATGTAGCGAGTTGAGCTGCGCCTTGTCCGTGTACTCGTCTGGATCGTCGGAGAGTGACTCAGCCACGGCAGCAAGCTGTTTCCAGGCAGCCGTTCCGCCCGTGGCTCCAGCGTCGGCGGCCCGGCGACGGAAGAAGTCGCGGATGCGGTTCCGCGTGATCGTCCACAGCCAGCCGCGAAATGTTCCCGTCGAGCGCTGTTCAAAACCGCGAACCGCTCGTGCCACCGCCGCAAAGACATCCTGAGTCAGATCAGCCGCGTCGTGTTCGCCGACTCCCTGGAGTCGACACCAGTGGAAGACCAGCGGGCCATAGAGATCAGTCAGTCGCCGCCACGCATCCGCATCGCCGCCGCGCACACGCTGTAACAGCGTCGGCGACGTCGAACTCAGTGAACTGTTTTCGGAGGCGATGGGCATCGACGGTTCCGGGCGGTAAGAAATTACGGCGCGACTGTCATTTGCCGACCGTTGTCCGTCGGGCGGATTCCCAGAATGTACGGCACGGCGAAGCGAGCCCATTCGTCGGCGCTCGGGTAATGGTCGGCTGACGAGCCGAAGCAGCTTTGCAGCATGTCGGTGTTGATGATACCTGGGTTGAGCGGCACGGCGGCCATTCCGTGAGGGAGTTCGTCGGCCAATGCCATCGTCAGGCCTTCGACCGCAAACTTCGTTGCACAGTACGGCGCGACTTCCGGAGACGTCGATCGACCCCAGCCCGAGCTGAAGTTGACGACGATTCCTTCCTCACGTTCGATCATCGCCGGCAGCAGATACCGCAGAACGTTGGCAATTCCTTTGACGTTGACGTCGACCACGGCGTCGAACTCGGCGGCGCTCACTTCCCATAGCGGAGCGTTGCGGTTGATCGTGGCCGCGTTGTTGACGATCAGATCCGGCGGTCCGTACTCGGCGATCAGGCTCTGGCACCAGGCTGCAACCTGCGCGTCGTCGGCGACGTCGACACAGTCGAACCGGTGCGGCTTTCCGTACGTCGATTCGAGGCTCTTGACCGCGCTGAGCGACCGACCGCAGCCGAGCACTATGTGGCCCTCGTCGATAAATCCGTCCGTCATCGCGCGGCCCAGTCCGCGAGTTGCTCCGGTGACGACGATCGTCCGACTCTCCGACATTTCAGGTCGCTCCTGCAGAAAACTGTTTCCGAAAGCGACAGATTACGGTCGCCGGACACTCATTCCCAACGCTGCTGACGCTCCGGCAGAAATTCAGTCAGACACTGCAGGCGCCACCTGACGGATTGACTCGACCACTTCGTCAACCGGCGTCACATCGCCGAGGTCGATGTCGATATCCAGCAGGTTGACCAGGTGCATGATTTCGCAGCGTTCGCCGACGGCTTCGCGCGGCACGATCACCCGGAAGCTGTCGGTGGCATCGCGGCAGGTGGCGTACACGCAGTGGCTGGTGCTCAGGCCGGTGACAATCAGCGTGTCGACACCCAGGGAGGTCAGCATCTCGTGCAGGTTCGTGGCTTTGAACGCCGACGCGTACCGCTTGCGAATCAACTTCTCCGTAGGTCGCCGCTGCAACCGGTCGTCGAGATCGAACAGGTGAGCTTTGTCCGGGCTCAGGTCCATGACGAGCTTGCGGTTTTGAGGGCTCGGAGGGTCAGCCGGGTCGTAGGCAAACGAAGTAAAGAAGATGGGAATCCCCGCGTCTCGCGCCGCTGCGAGCACCTTGCAGGCAGCTTCAACAACCGAGTCGGCCTGCGTCCCGATCTGGCAATCCGGTCGAGTCCAGTACCAGGCCAGATCGATCACGATCAACGCTGGCTTCTTACCAAACCCAACGCGAGCACCCCAGCCGCGATTGAGATACCGCCCCTTGAGGTCATCCAGATGCTGCAGCAGCGGCCCACGGATGTTGTCCGGCAACGCGAGGTCACTCGATCCGAAGTCGACACGATCGTTGTCTGACATGGCTTGTTCTCCGACTTGATTAACGCCGAATCGAGTAGGGTGCGTCTTGAGCACCGTCAGCGTGATCTGGTGCGTCAAGACGCACCCTACAGCTATGGTTGAATCAGCAGCGGACAAACTTCCGCAGCGATGGCAGAGCCGATGTGTCGTCGCCGACGAAACCGGCTGCGGCCGCTTTGACCTCGGCGGTGTAGAGGTTGCCGTGTGAGTCGAGGCACAGGTCATGCGGCGCGTAGAACTCCTCCGGTGTTGTCGGAAATCCGTTCCCGCCCCAGCGCACCAGCAGATTGCCTTCGAGGTCGAAGATACTGAGCCGACCGCTGGACTTTGATTTATCCGGCGAGTGCCACGGGAAGATGCCCGTGTGATAGCCGAGTTCAAACACGTAGACGTGGCCGGCTGCCGACACGTAGACCTGAGCCGGTCGGGCGAGGTCGTCCCAGATATCGAGCAGCTCTCCGTTGGGCGAGAAGATCTGAACGCGGCTGTTTTCCCGGTCGGCCACGAAGAGCCGTTCGCCGTCCGTGCCGATGCCGTGTGGAACCTGAAACTGGCCGGGCTGATCGCCGGGAGCACCCCACGAAGTCAGGTACTCACCGTCGACAGAGAAGCGGTGCATACGAGCGTTGCCGTAACCGTCAGTGACAAACAGGTCGCCACCGGGACCGACAATCAGGTTCGTCGGCAGGTTGAACGGTGGCCCGGCCTCGGGGCGGATCCTCCGATAATCGAACCCGTCCGCACCGGTGTCTGACGGCGTGTTACCGGGGCCGATCGTCCGAATCAGCTCGCCGGCTGTCGTGAACTGTCGGACCGAGTGTCCCATATCGTCGGTCAGGTACAGCGTGTCGTCGCTGGCGATCGTGATCCCGTGTGGCCGAACAAACTGCCCCGCTCCCCAGCCGCCGACGTAACGGCCATCGGCTTCAAAAATCAGAATCGGGAGTTCGGCGCGAGCGAACACGAAGACCCGGTCTCGCGGGTCGACAGCAACACCGATTGCTTCAATCAGTCTCGCTTCCGCCGGCACGTCAGGCCAGCCTGGCACGGCTTTAAACGTCAGTTCTCCCGATCCAACGGTCATGGCTACTGCCTCTTGAAGTAGCG
>JAPOLP010000281.1 GCA_029977045.1 Planctomycetota bacterium | reverse complement strand
CGTGCAGGTCGCCTCAGCAGCGGTCGAATTAGCCGGCCTGACGCCGCAAACACGCATCTCGAACGGCGGCCTGGACGCGAACTGGATGACAGCTCACGGAATCCCGACCGTCACGCTGGGCTGTGGCCAGGCGGGCATTCACACGGTCGACGAAACGCTGCACATCGACAGCTTCCTGCAGGCCTGCCAGATCGGCCTCGCGATCGCAACCGGAAACTGAGTTGCCGCAGCCTCGCACAGTCGACAAGCTGGCTGGTCGATTCGAGTAGGTCTCGAATTGCGTGGCAAATGCCCTGTCTTTCTGCAGGCTCTCTGTGCGAGAGTTCGATGCTGTTGCTTCACTTTCTCTCAATCACATGCCGACTCAGTTTTGCATTCGCGTGCCTGATCTCGACGTTTGCATTCGCTGCGAGCCTGGCCGGTGATGACGCTTCTCCGCAGCAGGTTTCGGCGCTGCTGAAACAACTCAACGCAAAGTCGCGACAGCAGCGACTCGCGGCGGAAGCTGAGCTGCTCAAACTCGGTCCGGCAATTCTCGATTCACTGCCGCCTCCGGACCTGCTCGCGAATGTCTCCGTCCGGGAGGCCGTCCGAAGACTGCGTACGCAACTTGAACGCACCGCCGCAGAGCAGTCGATCCGGGCTTCGCACGTCACGCTGGCCGGCGAGCGGACGATTCGGGAGATCGTCGCGGCGATTTCTGCACAGACGGGAAACAGTGTTGTTTGTGCCGCCACTGACAGGCAGCCGACCGACTCGGATGTCTTTGAGCAGACACTGCCCGTTGACTGGAAAAACCAGCCATTCTGGGACGCAATTATCCAGATCGAAGCTGCCGGTTTTCGTGCCGAATACCTGCTCGACGAGAACTCACTCACTCTGTCACTTGCCGCCTCAAATTCAAGGGTGATCGAGAGGCAGACGACGCAGCATCTGGCCTTTCGACTTGAAGCGTTGCCCGTCGAGCAACGGCAGATCGACGGGACAGACAACGTGCTCGTTCGAGTGCCTCTGCGGATTCTCTGCGAGCCCAGACTGCGTCCTTTGTTCCTGCGCTGTTCGATGAGCGACTGGTCACTCACTGCAGGAACCGAGCGACTGAACCCATTCAGTCCTGGTTCACGTGTTGAGATTCCGCTGGGTGACGGAGGCCGCGAGGCGAAGTTTGAACCATCGTTTCTCGCTCCGTCCGCAGCCTCGATCAGCAGGAATCTGGCTCTGACGGGACGGCTGACGCTGCTGACTGCCGCACTCGAGCGGGAAATCACATTTCCAATGCTCGCCGAAGCTGAGGGGCTGACGCGGCGACGCGGTGGAGTCACCGTGACGGTCAGCAAGGCTCAGCTCAGCAGATCGAACTCTGGCAACCATTTAGCACGCGTCAGCACACAGATCGGTTACGACTCGGGAGCAAGGGCGTTTGAGTCACACCAGACCTGGATTTTTCACAACCGGGTCTTTCTGCGAGATCTGAAAGGAAACGAGTACCCGGCGAACGACGGGTTCAGCACGCTGTTTCAGGGAGACGGTTCAGTCGGCGTCGAGTATCGCTTCAGCAGGCTTCCCAGTTCGCCTGCCAGGTGGCAGTTCACTTATGTCGCACCGACGCTGCTGATCGACGTCCCGCTCGACGTCCAGATTGATGGGATTCCGGTCGCAGGCGACTCAACGCTGCAGTAGCTACGAAGCGGGGCCTCAAATCTCCACCTTGTGGCGAAACACGGCTTCAAGGCAGAATCCCGCCCCTCTTGATCACTTCTTATGCGGGTCCCCGCGTCACCATCGACATCCCTCCTCCACTTCATTTCCGGCGAAAGGCTCTCCCATGCCTGTTGTCTGCCGCGCTCTCATTGCGCTTATCGCACTTGCTGCCGTCACCGGCTGTGCCAGCTCAAACACTTCAAACACTGCTCGGACCGGAAAAGAGCAACTGTTGATTTCCAACGCCGTCGACCAGGCACTCAGCAACGTCGATTTCAGCCCGTTCTATGGCCAGAAGGTCTTCGTCGACGAGAAGTACCTCGACGGAACCGACAAGTCGTACGTCGTCGGTTCTGTCAGGCATCGCCTGCTCCTGAACGGAGCAACGCTAACGGCCAGTGCTGACGACGCGGAAGTCGTTCTGGAAGCCCGCAGCGGCGGCATCGGCACGGACATGAGCGAGACATTTTACGGCATGCCCGAAGTCGTCGTGCCTGGAATGCTGACGATTCCGGAACTGAAGGCGGCCACGCGGACGTCTCAGAAAGGGACCGCAAAGCTGGCGTTCGTCGCCTACGACGCGAAGACGAAATCGGTGCTTGGCAGTGGCGGCACGTCTCTGGCGATTTCCGACTACAACGACTGGGCAGTCCTGGGAATCGGCCCGTTCAAGACGGGCACCGTAAAGCAGGAAATCAAATCGTCGACGGCAGGCAATCAGTATCGCCCGGAACAGATGGCCGGACAGTTTGTTTCGTTTGACGCTCCACCGCAGAGCAGCGAAGTCCGCACGGCTGGCCACAAGGAGTAGCGGCGCAGCCACAAGGTCTCCGCCGCCCGGACGACTGGAAATCAGCCCGCATTTGCCCGGTCCTACGCAACCCGCAAAGCCTGCCACGAGTCAGTGGTCGGGTTCTGCGGGTTGTCTGTTTTCCAGCAGCGAGCCGCCGATTCGTTGCCGTCATCGCCGGATCAACTGTCGCTTCTGCTCCATGCATCCTCAGCACAACTCCGAAGACTGATAGCACTGCACAGTGCGGACCGGCAGGGCGACGCGCATTCGACCGTCGATCCGACGCCTGGTCCAGGTAATCAGCGGAGAGTGCGATGGCAGGTGCGAGTCAAAGGGCAGTCCTTCCGACACTGAACGATCACATCAGCGAAGCAGCAGACCTGCGACCGGCTTCCAGTCGCCTGACGCTGGCGCTGGTTGCCCTTGCATTTTTGGGCAGCATTACACTGCTTGTCAGCCTGGTCAGCTCAGATGCTGAACGTTACCCCGGCACCTTGACTGCCGAAACGACTCGTCTCACGGCCCCAGCCGACGGCATCATCGAGCTGGTCGATGTCCGGTCTGGCCAGGTAGTCCTGCCAGGACGCGAACTGTTTATCGTTGTCGACGAAGGTCTCGACCGGGAAATCCAGGCAGCAGAACAGCAGGCCGACCTGCTGAAAACAAGCCTGTCTCGAGCGAACGCACGAGCAGACGTCGAGCTTCAGAAGCACGGTCGCGAGACCGACCGTGAAATCTTCGAGACCGAAATCGTCCTGACGGAACTCATTCGGTCACAGTACCAGCGAGAATTCGAAGAAGCCGCGTGGAGCCGGTCGCCAAACTACTTCGAGGCTCTGGCGAGCAACTCGATTCCTCAGATTGATCTGAAGTCACTGGCGATTCCACCGCAGGTTGCTGCAGATAATTCCCGTCTGAAGTCAATCATCGAAAAGGGCGGCATCGAAAACGACAAGGAAACGCTGAAGACTCGCATCGACCTGTGCGAAACACGAATCCACGAACTCCGCTCGGGCAAACAGGAACTGGCCGAAACAATTCGAACCGCCAACGGTATCCCGCGTCTTGAAGAGGAATTCGCTGAAGCACGGGATGCGATCGACGAACTGCAGTCTCGCGAGGCGGCCCTGGCAGTTCGATCCCCGGTTTATGGAATGGCCGGCGTGGTCGATGTTCCCGAGCGGGCGTCTGTGACCAAAGGCACCGTCCTGCTGGAAATCTTCAACCGAGACGCAGAGTTCGTTGAGGCTCAACTGCCCAGTCGGCTGGCACCCCAGATCCGAGCCGGCCTGCGAGTTGCCGTTCACTTTCCCGGCGAGCAGGATCGCGAAGGTGAAATCGAACCCATCCCGCCACAGGTCGAGCCGACCTCAAAAGGGGCATGTGACGCCTGCCTGAAGATTCGCATCAAGGCCGTTGGCCGAGCCTGGCCGACGCTGCCGATCGGCACCGACGTCTCAGTCAGCCTGCTCGACGAGTGAACGTAAACAACTGCCAGCACTCGGAATCAACAAAAAAGGGCTGACCATACCAGTGGTCAGCCCTTCTGCTTTTCGATGATGTCTGGCCGTCGTTTACAGCGGCGTGACAATCGTTGACATGGCACGTCCGCTTTCCATTCGCGGCGGCTGTTCAACAGATGCAACATCCTGCAGGGACTCGATGATCTCTTCGAGCATCTCGCGACCACGATCGTGATGTGCGTTTTCACGCCCACGGAACAGAACGTTGATTTTGACTTTGTCTTTCTTGGCCAGGAATTCGCGTGCTTTGCGAATCTTGACTTCGATGTCGTGCGAGCCGGTCTTTGCTCGCAGGCGAATCTGCTTCAGCTGTGTCTGATGCTGCTTTGTGCCGGCTTTCTGCTTCTTGTGCTTCTCATACTGCACCTTGCCGTAGTCCATGATACGGCAGACCGGCGGGCGGGCGTCGGGACTGACTTCAACAAGGTCCAGACCAGCTTCCCGAGCCAGTTCGCGAGCCCTGTCGGTGTCCATCTCGCCCAGCATGTTTCCTTCATCGTCGACGACGCGAATCGGCGAGATGCGGATTCGGTCGTTCATGCGAGGGCCGTCAAACTGCTGTTTGACTGGCGGAGCAAGTTTTCGTGAGATCGTCGTATCCTCCAGAGAGTCGTTGAAAATCACCCGCGATGCCGACACTTATCGGCGGTTTTATCGATTCCGCGAGAACCCGTTGGATGGAAACATAGCAGACGTCCATAAAAAACTGCCACGCACAAGACAAATTTCATCCGGAAATTCCCGCAGCGCAGAAGTCATTATTCCACGCAGCGAAAGTGAACTTCAGACCTGCCGAAGCCGCCAGCTGGCCATCATCGACGGTTACTCTTCCGCCTCAGGGGCAACTTCCGGTGCGTCAACGAGATCAGCAAAGCCGCGGGCTGCCAGCACTTTCTGTCGGATCTCCGCAGTCATTTCTGGATTCTCTTCCAGGTGCAGGCGAGCCTTGTCGCGTCCCTGACCGAGTCGGATATCGCCGTAACTGAACCAGGCCCCGCTCTTCTGAACGATGCGATCGTCGACGGCCATATCGAGGACATCGCCTTCGTAGCTGATCCCGCAGCGAGCCAGCATGTCGAATTCGGCAATGCGGAACGGCGGAGCAACCTTGTTCTTGACGATCTTCGTCTTCATCCGGATGCCGACGGTGTCCTCGCCCTCCTTCAGCGTCGCGATCTTGCGGACATCGATCCGGCACGAACTGTAGAACTTCAGCGCCCGTCCGCCGGGAGTCGTCTCCGGGCTGCCGAACATGACGCCGATCTTCTCGCGAATCTGGTTGATGAAGATGACTGTCGTCTTAGAGCGGGCAATCGCTCCGGTCAGCTTTCGCATCGCCTGGCTCATCATGCGAGCCTGCAGGCCAACGTGCGTATCGCCGATCTCACCATCGAGTTCCGCCTTCGGGACGAGGGCCGCGACGGAGTCGACGACGATGCAGTCGACGGCGTTCGACTTGATCAGCATCTCGGCGATCTGCAGAGCTTCTTCGCCATAGGACGGCTGACTGACGAGCAGGTCTTCGAGGTCCACGCCCAGCTTCTTCGCCCAGGCCGGATCGAGTGCGTGTTCGGCATCGATGAACGCCGCGATGCCACCCTGCTTCTGAGCGCTGGCCAGTGCGTGCAGGGCCAGCGTCGTCTTACCGCTCGACTCAGGTCCGAACAGTTCGATGATGCGTCCGCGAGGCAGCCCGAAACCACCAAGTGCCAGATCGAGCGACAGAGCACCGGTCGGGATACCCGACACGACCATGTTGGTCGCGTCGGAGAGCTTCATGATCGAGCCCTTGCCGAAAGCCTTTTCGATCTGCCCCAGTGCATTGCCGAGCATCGATTGGTCTTCGTTCGGCACTTCTTTCTTCGAGCGGGTTGCAGCCTTGCCTGCCATGCGTCAACTCCTTGATTTCAGCTCTGATCCGCGACCGACACTCCGAACGTGGCCTGAGCGACTAACGGGAACACTTGTTTCACGAACTCTAATCCAGCCAGCCCGGAGACGGAAGTGTTGCGTGTTCGTCTCGCGGCAGCAATTGGAGCAAACGTCATGCAGTCTGTCTGGCCGTCAGGCCGCCATTCTGACACGATGTGTGAGCTGATTTGTGCAACGGCCCGCTCCTCGGGACGCCGGCCCGACATTCAATCGACTGAGCTTCCGACAGCCATGCCTGCATCAATCAAACGTCATATTGCCGGACTGGTTGCCGCTCTGGCGTTCTCCGTCTGCCTTCCAGTAGCGGTTCAAATTGCTGCGGAACCGACACCACTGCCAGCCGACGAGTCTGCTGCCCAGGCTCTCGCCCGGGAACTCAACTCGCCCGATTTTGCACGCCGTGAAGCAGCCACGCGGAAACTCAAGGAGATGGACGCTTCGGTTGTCGACGCTGTCACGGAAGTCGGACTGGGCGAGAATCCCGAGGCCGGCATCCGCGCTGTCTCTGTGTTGAAGGAGCTTTACTTCTCTGAGTCGCCAGTTGTCGTTAACGAAAGTGAAGACGCCCTGCGAAAACTGCGAGACAACGGAAATCCGGCAGTGGCCGTCGAGGCGTTAACAGCTCTGCGAAGCCATTACTTTTCTGTTCGACAACCGCGAGCTGTTGAAGCGATTCGCAAGCTGAACGGGCAGGTCAAGTTCGAGCGAGGACTGGACGTCATGTTGCATGGAAACGTAGTTCAGCCACCGGATGGCTGGGCTCGCCAGGCAGCCGTCGGCCCGGACTGGATCGGTGGAGACGAGTCGTTTCGGCACTTTGCACGCCTCGATTCCTTACAAACGCTGTACGTACTCGACGGACATCCGATCTCTGACGAGGCCCTTGCAGAATTCAAGCGAGAGCTTCCTGCGACCGAAATCGTGACGCGTGGAGCAGCATTTCTGGGGGTTGGACCGATCCCTGATTCACTCGGCTGTGGTATCAGTAGCGTCCTTCCCGATTCGTCAGCCGCTGCCTTCGGACTCAGCACGTAATAGACGAAGCGCGAATCTGCTGCATGATTTGGACGCAACCGTTGGACGAAGTTCGCAAAGCACGGATTGAGAGCAGCAAGCTCGTCGGTG
>JAPOLP010000292.1 GCA_029977045.1 Planctomycetota bacterium | reverse complement strand
CCCGACGGCTGAATCACGGCCATCGAATTGTCGGCGAGTTTAAAGTCCGACGTGCTGATCGTTTCCGTGTCCTGATCGCTGCTCTCCGGTACGGATTCAGCAGAGCCCATCGAACTGAGCATTGCGTCAAGGTGGTCGCGAAGTTCCTGCAGTGTGGAGATCTCGTCAATGATCTCCGACTTCAGGTCGAGCTTGCCAAGTTCTCCTGCGGTATCTCGTAAAGACCTGGCAATTTTGATCACGCGATCGATGCCGGCATGAAGCTCCTGCATGGTCACCTCGCATGGTGCAGTGAAATCAGTCGATGGTTACACCGAACGTCAGAAACAAGAGGGCAGGCAACTCGCAGAAAGATCAGCGAGTACTGATCGGAGTGTAGCGATTGAAACTCAAAACAGCTCCGCGAAATGCACCTCTGCGGAATAGCGATCGCAGATCTCCTGCGGAGTTTTCGAGCCCGAAGCTCTGTCGGCAGTTGATTTCCTGACCCTCGTTGCGAGACTTGCCATTGAGGCGGCGGCTTCTTCCGGCTTTGCCTGCAGCCGTCTGCCGCAGTGATGTGAGTGGTGCGGTGTGAGTGATACCTCAAGCAGTGAAGTCTCAGGTTGAAGCATGTCATCAGAATCCAGTTCCCAGGTTCGATTGCTCTCTCCTGAAGACGTCGCACACGCGCAGAGCGAGATTCGTTCGTTGCTTGATGGGCTTGGGACGGCGATTCTCGGCCAGGGCGAGTTACTTGAGCGGGTTGTGATCTGCCTGCTCGCCCGCGGACATCTGCTGCTGGAAGGGTTACCAGGACTGGGCAAGACGGAACTGGTGAAGTCTCTGTCTTCGCTGCTGGGTCTGTCGTTTCGACGGATTCAGTTCACGCCCGACCTGCTGCCCAGCGACATTCTCGGTTCACCGATTCTGGAAGATCAGGGAGGCTCGCGGCGGCTGGTTTTTCATCAGGGGCCCGTCTTCGCCAACCTGCTGCTGGCTGACGAAATTAATCGGGCGACTCCGAAGACGCAGGCTGCACTGCTCGAAGCAATGCAGGAGCGCCGAGTCACCGTGATGGGCGAATCGCATCAGCTGCCGCTGCCGTTCTTCGTGCTCGCGACGCAGAACCCGATTGAACTGGAAGGCACGTATCCACTGCCGGAAGCACAGATCGACCGCTTCACGTTCAAGATCAACGTCAGCAGCGTGACCAGCGACGTGCTCAAGGAAATCATCTCAACTCGCAAACACGGAACTCCGCCGGAACTGACGACGGCTCTTGACGGACCTCAATTGACGGCGCTGTTTGACCTCGTTGATCGGGTTCATCTGCCGGAAGCGGTTGGTGACTACGTTGCTCGACTTGTGACGGCGACACATCCAGATCGCGATGCCTCGCCAGAAGTCGTTCGTCGGTTCGTCAAATATGGTGCGTCACCGCGAGCCGCGATTGCGATCGCGGGAACGGCTCGCGCGGCAGCGTTGCTGGCCGGGAAGCCAAACGTCGGCTTCGACGATGTTCGCCGGGTTGCTCCGAGCGTTCTCGGACACCGTCTGATTCTCGACTACTCCGCGAGGATGGAAGGCCAGACGACCGCCAGCATTGTCAAAGTGTTGCTTGATACGGTGACTGAAATCGGACGTCCCATTCCGCAGGACATCGAAGCCTGATGGTGTGCCAGCTGCGGAGTCAGTTTCCGGACAGAACATCGAGCGTCAGGAAGACGAGCATCCCGATCAGGAACCAGAAAAAACGCGAGTGTCGTTCGTCGGGTAGTTCGTACCGGAACACCTTGAAGATGAGCGCTCCGGCGAGCACGGCTCGCATGGGATCCGACACGTACGGGTTGTCTTCAAAAAAGAACAGGTCGCCGAGCCAGCCGACCAGCGGAGCGGTTGCCAGAACGTGCCGTCCCCAGCGGCTGAAATGAGTCGGGTACTCGGTTCCCAGGTGAAAGTCGCTGTAGAACAGGTGAAAGACAATCGCCGGGAAAATGGGAATCAGATTGAAACCGTTGTGCTCAACGGATTCCGGCAGCGAATACAGAATCAGCCAGGTGTAGACCCACCCGAAGGCGATCTCCGTCCCACAGGCGAGTTTCGAGACTTCCCGCTCTCTTGTCGTTGGATGGCGCAGCCGGATCAGGTGTTCGAGGCCGTAGTACACGCCGAAGCCGACCAGCACGAACGTGTTGATCCAGCGGCCCATCACTTCCTGACCTTCCTCCAGCTCGGCCAGCAGATGCAGGAAGACATAGGCGACGGCCATCCCGCCGCCAAAGGAACTCACTTGAGTTTTCCGAGCCTCGATCAGTGGTCGAAAACGCGGCCCGTTGAAATGGGTCAGCGTCAGAACGACCGCGACGAACAGTGTCCAGTTGAGGGCTCGCGTCTGGTCGAAGCCTTCTGTGAGAACTTCAGCTTCGGACTCCTCAGCAGCGATCATTTCTGTCGAAAACGCTGCTGTCATCAGCAGTCCGACTACGGTCAGAATCCCCAGTCGTTGAAGCAGCGTCATGGCCCGTTCGCTCTCTGTGCAATTGCAGTCTGTTGGGAATTACGGTGTTTTCATCAGCCTGAGACGTGTTTCTAACGCCGTCCCGACACCGTCAGATGCAGTATTCCGAACGACGGCCCGTTTCGGCTACTGAAGGTGTCTGTTGTTCTCTCTGGAAAAACGATCTGAGTGGCGTCGGCAGCGGCTGCAGCGACCGTCCCGTACAACGTTCGTCCGCCAGTTGCTCGGGCTGTAGACTGCGGGAAATTTCAGCCCGGGACTCTGACAACGACTCACTAAGGTTTCCCACGATGAACTGGCAGCGTCTTGGCGCACTTAAAACTGTTGACGAGTTTCGCGCGTACCTGGCTCAGGCGGGCGTGACCGATCTGCCGGTTGATGATGCTCCATTGTCGGCAGCGGAAGGCTCGCCGCTGGCGGCTCCGATTGACGTTGGCGGCTTCATGGTCGGCAACCGCTGGTGCGTGCATCCGATGGAAGGCTGGGATGGCACCGAGGACGGGCAGCCGAGCGAGCACACGATTCGACGCTGGCACAACTTTGGTCTGTCCGGCTGCAAGCTGATCTGGGGCTGCGAAGCGTTTGCCGTTCAACCCGACGGTCGAGCGAACCCCAACCAGTTGCTGAACCGGCCCGAAAACACCGAGCCCATGCGCGACCTGCTCGGCACGCTGCGGGATGCTCACACGAAACGTTTCGGATCCAACGCAACCGACGACCTGCTTGTCGGCCTGCAGTTGACGCACTCAGGCCGCTTCTGCAGACCGAACCGCAAAGACAAACTCGAACCGCGAATCGTTTATCACCATCCGTCGCTCGACCCGAAGTTCGGCATTGCGGCGGATGACGATTCAGTCGTGCTGACCGACGACGACATCAAACGGCTGATCGACTCGTACGTTGCCGCCGCGAAACTCGCGCAGAGCGTCGGGTTTCAGTTCGTCGACGTGAAGCACTGCCACGGCTACCTGGGGCACGAGTTCCTCTCGGCGTTCACTCGGCCCGGTCCGTACGGCGGTGACTTTGAGGGTCGCACACGGTTCATTCGCGAAATCATCGGTCGGATTCGCGACGAGTGCCCCGGCCTGATGGTCGGCGTCCGGCTGTCAGTCTTCGATCAGCCGCCGTTTCATCCTGATCCGGATCGAGCATCAAGCGGCAAGCTCGGACCCGGCATCCCCGACGATCACCCGGCGCACGACTATCCGGGCTTCGGCTGCAACCGCGACAACCCGCTGGAGATGGACCTCACCGAACCAGTGAAACTGATCCGGCTGCTGCACGACGACCTGGGCGTCGCGATCTTCAACCTGTCAGCGGGCTCGCCCTACTACAACCCGCACATTCAGCGACCAGCGTTCTATCCGCCGTCGGATGGTTATCAGCCGCCCGAGGATCCACTGCTCGGCTGTGTGCGGCAGATCGAGTCTGTCCGCGATCTCAAGCAGCAGTTGCCCGGCATCCCAATTGTCGGCTCGGCCTGGTCGTACTTTCAGGAGTTCCTGCCGCACGTTGCTCAGGCCGTTGTTCGAGACGGCTGGTGCGACTTCGTTGGCATCGGCCGTCTGGTGCTCAGCTACTGGGACCTGCCCGCCGACGTGCTCGAAGGCAACCCGCTGCGAACGAAACAGATCTGCCGAACCTTCAGCGACTGCACAACAGCGCCGCGCAACGGTATCATCTCCGGCTGCTTCCCGCTCGATGGTCACTACAAGGACACACCGGAAGCGGAGAACCTCAAGCAGGTCAAATCGCAGATTCGCGAGCGGCTTTCGCAGTAGCGGACTGCAGGACGGACTTCAGTCCGTCAACGTTTGTCAGTGTGGCGGTCAACGGGCTGAAGTCCGTTCTACGGTTTGAAGCCGACGTTACCCAGGCAGCATGACGCGGCCGCCACTGGCAACGACGGTTTGGCCGGTCATGAAGCTCGACTCGTCGCTGAGCAGGAAGCGGATGACGGCGGCGATCTCGTGCGGCTCGCCTTTGCGGCCCATCGGCGTCGCCTTGACGATCGCCTCGTGAACTTCCGGAGCCAGCGTGTAAGCCATCTCGGTTTCGATCAGGCCGGGGCAGATGCAGTTGATGCGGATGTTGTGCTTCGCCCAGGCCTGAGCCATGCAGCGGGTCATCGCGATGACGGCGGCCTTCGAGGCCGAATAGTGAACCTGGTTCTCGCGTTCGCGGAGAGCGGCGATCGACGAGATCAGCACCATGCGCCCGAACTCGCGCTGAATCATCTCGTTCTTCAACGCGTAGACCATGTTGAAGGTGCCGTCGAGGTTGACGTCCATCGTGCGACGCCACGTTTCCCAGGTCACGTCAGTCGCGTGCTCGACAATGCTGATACCGGCTGAGTGGACGAGCATGTCGATCGGGCCGAACGCGTCGCGCGTCTGAGCGGCAATGGCTGCTGCTTCATCCGGGATAGCCACGTTGCCCTGAACGGCGATCGCGGTGCCACCTGCGGCTTCAATCTCGGCGACCGTCTCGGCGGCTTTGGCAGGATTCGAGACGTAGTTGACGGCGACGCGGGCACCTTCGCCAGCCAGCCGCAGACTCGCGGCACGTCCGATCCCGCGTGAGCCTCCCGTAACCAGAATTGTCCGGTCGGCGAAAGCTGCGTCGGCCATGAGTTCACTCCTGCGATGTCTGGTTCGGGCAATCAAGCGAGCTGATTGTTCTGGCGAGTGACAATCGTGTCCAACCACTGCGGCGTTTCAAAGTCGCAGAGCGTGACAGACGCCGGTCGTCGCGGGCAGTAACGACGAGCGGAGGGATGTCGCGTCGTATCGGAAAGTCACGTCAGTGCTGCATCAGAACTCCAAGAGCTGACTGTCACTGCTGACTGGCCCGGCCCACGGAACAGAACTGTCGTGCCCGCGCGTTGTGACTTTCCGCCGCGGCAAACAACTCAAAGCGCAGAGTTGGCGGCGCTGCGTCGCTGGTTTCTGAGGCAAAAACCTCGTGTGCCCTGCTGAACCAGAGTACCGAACGTGATCGACCTCAGGAGTAACCACCATGTCCGTTTCCGTGCACGATCTGCAATCCAGTCTCGACAACCTGATCCTCGAAGGCGTCGCTGCCGCGCAGGAGTTGGGCATCTTCGTGAAGTATCGCGACCGCTGGATTCGCGGCTGCCGCGCTGGCTCACCGAAGCAGGCCGCCGAACTGGCGGAGACAGTGTTTCAGCGCAGCGGCCTGCCTGTTGAGGTTCGGAACCAGAACGGTCGACCGCTGATCAAAATCGACGAACATGGCGTCCGCTGCTGCGACGCAGGCGGCTCAGACTCAACCTACAACCGGTCTCGCGAGTTCGATCCCGGTCAGAGATTCGTCTGCGTTCGATAGTTTGCGGCACGTTAAGCAAGCCGGCGCCGGCTTCTACAGCACGGCGCCGTAGGCTTCTGTGAAAGCTTCTGCCGCGTAGTCGTCCCAGGCGTACGCGAACCCGCCGTCGCCCCAGTCGGTGCCCCAACTGTTACGCACGATGAAGTACTGCTGCGTGTAGCCGACGATGCACACCGCGTGGCCGCCGCGGGCCGTATCTGCATGGTACGTCCTCAGACGCCCGCCTCGTTCGGTGGCGAGATCCCAGGTATCGTCGACGACCAGCCGCGCGAGGATCGGGCCCTGGTGAGCGATCCAGGCTCGCCAGTCGTCGAGATTCCGGCCCAGGTTGTGGTAGCTGGAAATTCGGAAGCGAGCCGCTCGCGCGTAAAAAGCTCCGGTCGGCAGTGGAGACAGCGGGCCATCCATCGGCAGGATGTCGTCCGGCACGCAGCCGAACTTGCGGGCGACTCCCAGAGCCAGCTTCGTCTGAGTTCCTTCGGACTCAAGGAACGTGGTCGGGTACCGCGTGATCCCGTCCGTCTCTTTATTCGCCATCCAGATGAATCGAGCGGACGGCTTCCGCGCCTTCGAGAGTAGACCCGCCTGGACGTAGTGCCAGCGCAGCACGCCGTAGGCAGTCGAGTACCCAACACACGCGCCCGTGTTGCCCTGGTTGTCGATGCCCCACCACGAGGCTCGCAGGTCCTTCTTGCCAGGGATCGCACTCGCCAGGTGCGATAGCCCGGAGATCCTCGCGTCGTTGAACGTCCAGTCGTTTTCCGTGCCGACAGACGGAACACAGTTCAACACGTACCGCCGTGCCTGGTTTCTCAACGCTTTGCGAGCAGCCTGCTTTCGCTGGGGCATGTCAATCTCCCTGAGAATCGCGGGACCGGATTCGGTTCCTGAGACCGTCGTTCCAGTAGAGATTCCGGAACGAATACGAGCCAGCGTTTATCAGGCCGTTTGAACAGCAAATCAACCGCCCCGTCGCTGGTTACAGGCGTCCGTGACACTTTCGCGACTGGAACCCGAATTTCCTG
>JAPOLP010000417.1 GCA_029977045.1 Planctomycetota bacterium | reverse complement strand
GCAGATGCACGGTCTTTCGTCGCTATTCCGTGACTGCGATCTGACCGTAAAGTTGACTGCCGTTTCATCGCGTTGTTTGCTGGGGGCTCGCTACGCTCGACCGCCAGCCACCCAGTTAGAGCTGCCGTCGAGATCGCTGCAACCGACGTTTTCCGGCCAGACCGCAAATTCCGATCAGCCGGACGTGTCTGACTGATCGGTGCGGCGGGACGCTCGGTGGTTGCGGAATCGCGCGGACAGGCGGCAGACGTGATCTACCTTTGGGACGGTTTCTCAGCGACGGGCTCGCGGTGCGGGCTCGTCGAGCGATCAGTCTCGAAGGGCACGTCGGATGTCGCACGTTCAGAATCTCCAGCACGCCGTCATGGCAGCAAAGGCGGGTAATCCGTCGCTCGCTCGGGTGCATCTGCACAAAGCGGCTGAAGAGGCTCCCGATGATCCGGCTGTCTGGCTGTGGATGGGCTGGCTATCGGAATCGCCCATCAGCATGGTCCAGTGCCTTGAGGCCGCCATCCAGGACGAACGGCATCGCAACATCGCTCAGGCCGGCCTCGCTTTTGCGCGAGCACTCAGCGCGTATCAGGTCTCGCCGACACAGAATCAGGCTGCTCCTCACAAAGTGGCAGAGCTGCCAGCTCCGATTCCTCAGTCCGCCGACCCGGTCGAACTCGTCGAGCAACTGGCCGCGAACGTCGCCGACGTCGAACGCGACCTCGCGACCGTGAGCAATGACTGGCCAGCTTCCGCTCCGACGCAGCCTGATGCCGCAGGCGGCTGGGATCCGACCGGACTGGTGCCGCCACCACTTCCACCGGAAGCGTGCCGACCGTCTCAGCAGACAGAGCCGGCATTTCAGAAGTCTGAATCAGTCGCCGACACGGAGGCTTGGGTGATTGCCGGCAGCCAGGCGGTTCCGCCGCCTTTGCCTCGCAACGATCAGTTCGTTCCGCACGCTCAGTCGGCGACGCCGCAGCCAGTAGCGCAGGCGGTTCCGCGGTCGGCGGCGACTGGCCCGGCTCCCGTCTGGCGAGCGGCCAGCTCGGACTGGTTTACGGTCGACAGTGGTTCGGATCGAACATCCTCGACGACCGACCGGCCAGCCGCTCAGCCCTCTGCAGCCGCTCGAACGGAACAACCTCAGTCGACCACGTACGGCAGCAACGATGCCTGGTCTCAGCCGGCAACTCCGCGAACCCTGTTTGCTGTTTCGCCGAATCCCGTTCCGCATTCTTCTGCGACAGAAGCCGCACCGTCAGCAGCACAGCAGCTCGATGAGGAACTCGAACGTCGACACGTCGATGTAGAGCGCGAAACGGCTGCCGCCAATGACGAGTTGCAGTCGGCAAATGAGCCGGTCGCTGACTTGCCAGCAGCAGACTTCGAGCCGGCACCGGAGATGACGCAGGCTCCAGCAGTGCCGTCACCGGCTGTGTCGACCGAACCGTGGCGTCCTGCCGTGATGGATAGAACGATGCCGGCTTACGGGTCACCAGCACTCGTGACAGCTCCGGTCTACGACAGTCCGGCATTGTCGGCTGCTGGTGCTCACGGGGACGTCAGCTCCGGGCCAACATTTGAAGGTGAGCCGCTCAAGCCGGCGGCTCACCCGCGAACAGTGCTCGTCGTCGACGACAGTCCAACGGTGCGGAAGCTTGTTGCGATGACACTGGAGAAGAACGGTTACCGAGTCGTCTCGGCATACGACGGGGTCGCCGCAATCCGCGAGATCGCCGAACACAACCCGGCACTCATTCTGATGGACGTCAACATGCCGCGCATGGACGGCTATCAGCTCTGCAAACTGGTCCGCAAGCACGAAGCGACGCGGCACATCCCGGTGCTGATGCTCTCCGGCAAGGACGGCGTCTTTGACAGGCTGCGCGGCAAAATGGTGGGCTGTTCGGGCTACGTGCCCAAACCGTTCGTTCCCGAGGAACTGGTGCAGGCCGTCGGTGATCACATCGGTGTGGCCGCGCGCTGAGCAAAGTCACGTCGAAAATCCAGCGGGCAGTGGACATGGACCTTCAGGAATTTGGCCGTCGCTTGAGTGGTTATCGGCAGGAGCCGGGTGACGCTCAGGATGCGCTGCTGCTCAATGACTGCGTCGTGCTGCTTGGGCGTCTGGAACGTCATCTCGGAGTTCTGGACAAGCACTCGGCCGCCCAGGACATGACCGCGTCGCTGGAAACCGGCAAGGAGATGCTCGTCGAAATCCTCGAGTTCGTGACCGAGCACTGCGGCAGCGATGCGATCTCGCGCGACCTGAGCCGCGTCTGCGATCTCCGCGACACGCTCCGCGACATGAAGAACCTGATCAGCCGCAGCTTCTGGGCCTCGCTGTTTCGAGTCCGCTCGACACACGAAGACCTGCGTCAGCAGGCCTACTCGCAGCTCGGCCACGAGTTCGCGGAAGTCTTCCGCGACCTGCTCGCCGTTCTTGATGGCCACTTCGCCTCGCCAAAGTACGTCGCCGAGTGGCAATCAAGCTGCCGTGTGCTGCTCGAAGATTTTCGCCGCAGGTGGTGAATCGATTACTCATACCGAACGAGCTGGCCGGCCTGATCGAGCGATTCGAAGACTCCTGCGGCGACGGCTCCGGTCAGAGCGGCTCCGAACGCGGCTTCTTCGCGGTGCTGCGTGACGTGCGGTGTGAGTCCGAACGCTGACGTGACAGACTCGGCGAGTACAGCGTTTTCGCGCAGCCCGTTGCCGGCACCGGCAAGTTGAGTCTGCCGCGAGCCAATGACTGCGACGATCTGATCCCAGGCGGTTCGATAGTTCGTTGCCATGCCGTCGAGGACGCTGCGGAACAGGTTGGCCGGCGTCAGGTTCTGAGGCGAGAGCCCCGCGAACGAACCTCGCTGGCTCGGATCAGACCGAGTGCCCGTGAATGTCGGGATGCACGTCGCACCGCCGCAGTTGTCATCAGCCTGCGAAGCGAGTTCCGTCAGGCGGTCGTACAGCGGAGCGTCCGCTTCGACACCGAACACGTCGCGTCCAATCTGCCGGACGAGGTTCTCGACAATCTGAAACGACCAGCCACCCGTGAGCCCGACGTTGGACAGCAGGTTGCCGCTGACTGGAAACGGTCGGAGTTCGATCGGCGGTGCGAAGTCGAAACCGTCTGTAAACACAGCGACCTGCGCTCCGGTGCCGATGTTGAGCAGGACCGTCGTCGAGCGATCCGCGACGCTGCCGAGAAAGCTCGCCTGGTGGTCGCCGATCGCCGCCGAAACCGGAATGCCGGCTCGCAGCCCGGTTTGCCCGGCGATTGCTTCCGTGAGTTGCCCAACCGGCGACGACACTTCTCGAATCTCCGGAAACAACTCGCTCGACAGACCGAGCGCCGCCATCGCGTCGTCGTCCCAGCTTCGCGAAGTGACATCGAAGACGCCCGCTGAACCGGCCATTGTCGGCTCGGACACGGGAGCGGTGTTTGTCAGCTCGCCAACGAACAGATCAGCGAGGAAGCTCGCCCGACCGCCGCTCGGAAGGCAGCCGTTTTCTCGCATCCAGAACAGCGTCGTCGCGAGAAAGCCCGAGTTCATCCGGCATCCGGTTCGTCTGATCGCGTCGCTGCCGACTCGTTCCCGCGCGAGATCGACCCAGGTTGAGCTGCCGGAACCCGATGTCTCGTTGCCTCGCTGGTCCTGCCAGTTGATGAACGGCGTCAGCGGCTGCTTCTGAGCATCGACAACGACGCACCCGTGCTGCTGTCCGGTGACTCCGATCGCCGCGACTTCGCTGACACGCGGTCCGAGCTGCCCGGCCAGTTCCCGCAGACAATCAATCGCGCACTCGATCAATCGAGTCGAGTCCCACTCCGACCGTCCCGCCGGAGCGTCGCGTCGCCCCTCCGACGCCACCGCAGCCCGATGCAGAATCGCGCCGGAATCCACGTCAACCGCGATCGCCGTCGTCTTCGTTGTCCCCAGATCAATACCGATGAGAGCAGTCATCAATCGCCAGTCAGGTAGGCCGCGTGCAACGCGGCAATCATCAGAGACCACTGCCGCGTTACACGCGGCCTACTGGCGAAATGCCAGCAGCAAACGTCGAACGATGCTTCCAGCCTGCGACATTTACAACGGACCTCGCTGCAAATTCCGAGTGACCAGATGATGGCGTAATGTCGCTTCGACACGTCAGCCGTCGTTCGCTAATCTCCCGCCGCTCGTGACGGAACACGGGAAACTTATTCGACCCTCAGCAGCAGAATCGCTCATGCGTATTGGCGAAATTTATCAGACCATTCCGTTCGGCCTGTCGATCGAAATCTTCCCGCCGAAGACCGCGGCCGGAGACGAGTCGCTGTTCAACATGCTCGAACAGGCGTCCGTCTGGAACCCTGCGTTTATCTCGTGCACGTACGGAGCTGGCGGCAGCACGCGGACGCGGACGATCGATCTGTGCGACGAGATCCAGAAACGCTTCGACATGACGGCGACGGCGCACTTCACCTGCGTCGGCTCGACTCGGGAAGAACTGGTCGAGTGGCTCGAAACGGCGGCCTCGCGCGGCATCCACAACATCATGGCACTGCGAGGTGATCCGCCGCAGGGTGAGACGGAGTTCGTTAAAGTCGATGGCGGTCTGCAGCACGCGAACGAACTGGTCGCGCTGATCCGCGACAAATTCGACGACTTCGGCATCGGCGTCGCCGGCTATCCGGAGAAGCATCCGGAAGCGCCGAGCCTGATGGCGGACATCACCAACCTGAAACGCAAGATCGACGCCGGAGCGGACGCCGTCTTCACGCAGCTCTTCTACGACAACCAGAAGTTCCTCAGCTTCCGTGACGAGTGCGAAGAGATGGGCATCGAAGAGCCGATCATCCCCGGCATCATGCCCATTACTGAGTTCGCCCGGATCAAACGCATCACGTCGATGTGCGGCACGGCCATCCCGGAAGTGCTGGCCTCGAAGCTCGAAGCCGTGCAGGACGACAAGGATGCTCAGTTTGAAGTCGGCGTCGAGTTCGCCATCGAGCAGTGCCAGGAACTGATCCACGAAGGCGTTCCGGGCATCCACTTCTACGTGCTCAACCGAATGGACGCCTGCGACCGCATCCTCGAAGCGCTGGATATCCCGTTCACGGATGAGCCGGGCTTCTGATTCTCTGTGCAGAGACGCGAGGAGCTGCAGAGCCCGAGCCCCGGCAGGAGTTCGTACGCGAAGCTTCGTGGCTCGCCCTGCGGGATTTCCTGAAACGCTGGACGATGCAGATTCGGATGTGAGCACGCTGGCTCCACTGGTGCGTGCCGCTCGTCATCAACTCTCCGGATCAAACAAACGGAAAGTCTGAACCTGGCGCCATTTCGACTGGTCCAGCCATTTCAGGACGCGTGGGACACGGTCGAAGAGACGGTCTTTCGATTCGAGTGCTTTGCAGGTCGCGTCGTCTGCCGTCAGACTCTCGCGAAATCGCGTTTTCAGCTCCGTTCGAGAACTTCGCCATGAGCCGTTCGGCATCCATCAGCCGCACCACTGCGGAAACTCAGATTCAGCTTCAACTGAACCTCGACGGCACCGGTCAGCCGCAGATCGAGACCGGCATCGGGTTCTTCAACCATATGCTCACGCTGCTGGCCAGGCACTCGCTGTTCGACCTGACCGTCGACGCGACGGGCGACATCGACGTCGACTTTCACCACACG
>JAPOLP010001120.1 GCA_029977045.1 Planctomycetota bacterium | reverse complement strand
CGCCGGCCACGCGCCGTTTCGAGCGACGACGGCGATGGGCGTGCTCAAGCGACTGTGCGATCACTCCGCCCGCCCGATCCGCGAGATCAATCCGGAAGTCCCCGACTGGCTGGTCCTGATCATCAACCGCCTGCACGCCAAACGTCCGGCAGACCGGTTTCAGAGTGCGGATGAAGTCGCAACGCTGCTCGAACGCGGGCTGGCGTCGCTGCAGCATGGCCACGCACCAGTTATCGAAGTTCGCCCGGTCGAGAACGAGCCCGCTGAAGTCGGTTCCCGGGAAGCCCCCGCGGCGCTCGACACCAGACTTTCAGCCCAATCGAGCGGGAAAGGCGAACAAGCCCGAGTCGTTCCTCGCTGGCTCCTGCGACCGATTCCACTGTGGGTCCCCCTGCTTCCTGCGCCGGTGCTTCTCGCCATCTTCATCGCGAACCTTCGTAGCGTTGATGACCGCGTGGCCTTGGCCGGAATAGTAACAGGAGCCACAGTCCTGTGGCTTACCTGGAAGTCGGTAGCGACAGGCTTCGAGTCCGAATCCGTGGAGAAAACTCGATCTGATGCCGTGCGACCGCGATCCCGCATCGGACGCTTCGTCAATCGGGCTCGCGACCTGCTGCCGAAGAGTCTGCACAGTCTGCTACTCTGGACGGCGGCCTGGATGTTGCCCGTGGTCGTCATGACGTCGGCCTTTGCCTATGAAGAAGACTGGGCCGTTCGTGGGACACAGGCGTCATTTCCTGACCGTGATCGCGAGATGCTGGCGACGGCTGCCGGCGTCATCTATCTGTGGGGAGTGATTGCGATTGTCTGGTTTCACCGCAAACGTCCCGACGGCTCACCGCTGTTTCCGGTACGTCGAGCCAAACGCGTGCTGTTCACTCTGCTTCTGGCCACGGTCTTCTGTTCGTTCTGGCTCGGCAGGTGGTTCACTGCGGTTCATACTTTTGTCGATCAGTATCATGCGAGAATTGCTCGCGCGAATAGCGGGACAGCCCACGTCGAAGCTCGACCGGTCAGCCGAAATCTGCTGAAGCTCGAATTTGACCAGCCGCTTACCGGCACTGCGGTCATCATCGAACTCTCCAACAATGAACGCTACCGGTTCACTTCCGAGCAGAGCGGCGTGCTAATGCAGGGCGTCGGCAGCCAGTCAGGGACGTTTCCCTGGCGGGCCGTGGTCGGGTACACCGAATTCGCGTCAGGCGAAGTGACGCTGAAGTCGGACGAGGTTGCCGAGATCAAGGTTCCGCAGCCAAAGCTCGGGCAGTTGATCATCGGACGCTGGCAGACTATGCCCAACGTGACCGGGGCTGGTAGTTACAGAATGGACTCGGTACTCGCTCCCAGCTCGGCAGAGGACAAACCTCCGGTCTGGCTGGAGTTTGATTCACACCGGCTGCTGCTGGTGACGCACGATGCTCCGACGAACACGACGGCGGATGGTTCTCCTCGCATCCACCGTAGCGACTTCAGCATCGAGATCGATGACTCTGTCGATCCTGCTCTGATCAATCTGGTCGGCGACAAAGACCGTCGGATCGCCGGCATCGTGAGGTTCATCCCGGGAGCTGTGCCGGACGGTATCGAGGTTGAAGGGCCCGATGGTATGGCTACGGGGATGGGCATGGGCGGAATGAATTCGGACGACTACGGCGGTGTCATCAGTCCAGACACGCTGGAAGTATGCCTCAACGACGGATCGGGACCGCGTCCGTGGGAGTTCAAGTCCAACGGACAAATCGGCCATGACCTGATTCGTCTGTGGCGGAGCGCTGCCAAAGAATCGCTCCGGGAAGAGATGGCATTCCAGCCGGTCACGACGGGATCCGAACCGCTGCGAGTGACCGAAGCCGTGGCCGCCTGGGCGAAGAAGCTGAAGATCCAGCGTGAAGGGATCAACTCGCTCGGAATGGAACTCGTGCTCGTGCCACCGGCTGAGGTCAAGCACATGGTTCCTGCCCCTCCCCGCATCACTCTGCCTGAGGTGAAGGCCGAACTTCAGAGCGGTGACCCGAGGCCGGCATACACGGACTTCTTTGCCAGCGAGGGCGCTGCAATGTCATCGAAGACGCAACCATCGCAGGCTTCCGTGCCTTATCCCTTTGTGATTGCCCGGCATCCTGTTTCTGTCGAGCAGTTCCGACAATTCGTTGATGCCACTGACT
>JAPOLP010000681.1 GCA_029977045.1 Planctomycetota bacterium | reverse complement strand
GCCGACCAGTTCGCCTTCTTCGCCGCTGATGTCGACGACCTGGCCGACTCCGCTTTCGTTGAAGATGACCATGTGCTTGCCGGCGACGACGGGCGTCGCGCTGAACGGGCCGGTCAGACGCAGCTTCCACAGGATATTGCCCGTCGTCATGTCAGCCGCCTGCAGCACGCCGGCTCGATTGATGACGTAGACGCGGCCGTTGACGACGACAGGACTCGGCGTCGAAGGTCCCAGGCGGTTGTCGTTCCACAGAACGTCGGACGGGTTGCCGTCGCCGGTTCGCAGAACGGTCAGGCCGTTCGACGGAATGAAGACGTAATCGCTCGATACGACTGACGACGGAATCGTCGCCGCCCCGTCCTTGTACTCCCACGCGGTCTCGCCGGTTTTCGGATCGACGGCCTCGATCCCCGCAGACGACTGCAGCAGGGCGAGCGACGTTCCGTCTGAGTTCTTCGCGAACGTCGGCGACGTCCAGTTTGCTCGCTTGGGACGATCCTTCTTCCAGCGTGAGACGCCGGTCAGAACATCAATGCCGGTGGCGAAGGACTCGGCGTCGTTTTCGACCTGCACGATCAGCGTGTCGCCCACGACGATCGGCGATGAGGACATGCCCAGGCTGTTGCTGGCATTCGGGAAGTCGAACGTCAGGCCGCGATACCACAGCAGGTTGCCGTCGAGGTCCAGGCACGCGAGATCGTTGCTCGAATAGAACGCGTAGATCCGTTCGCCATCGCTGGCCGGAGTCGGCGTCGCGTTGCACATCTTCGGATGCGTCATCGTCCGGCCCGTTGCCAGAAACTGCCGATGCCAGAGCGTCTTGCCGGTCGCCCGGTCCAGACACAGAGCGTGCAGCCGGTCCTGATGAAAACCAGTGCTCGCCGTCAGAACAACCTTGTCACCGATAACGATCGGGCAGGACAGTCCGCGGCCCGGCAGATCGACCTTCCACGCGACGTTTTTGTCTTCCGACCAGGTCGCCGGAATGCTCGAATCTAGCGACACGCCGGAGATGTCCGTGCCGCGAAACTGCAGCCAGTCTGCTCCGGTCAGGCAAACCGTTGCGACTGCCGCAAAGCAGACGGGCAGAAATCGTTGAGTGAATTTCAGAGTCAGCATTAGCGGGTTCCTCCCGTCTGAGCGGTCAGGTTGTTCTGGGATTTCTGCGGCAGAGCAGCGGCCTGGCGGCTCGACGCCGCTGAGTGGATCGCGACGCCGGACGCGTCGGACACGCGGAACTGCAGCTGGTAACGCTGAGCCCAGCTGTCTTCCTGCTCGTTCTGGCACAGCTTGACCAGGATGACGTTCTGGCCCTTCTTCAGCGTCGCCGGAACCGCGTACTGGTCGATGGCCATGCCGCGGTGGTACTCGTCCCGACCGAACAAGTACTGGCCGTTGACCCAGATCTTCCAGGCGTTCGGTGTTCCAAAGCGGAACTGCACATCGCGAGCGGTTGGGGAATCGAACGTCGTCGTCAGGTACATCACCGCGCCTTTGTATGGCGAGATTGTCTTGGCGATGTCGAGGATGCCGAACTCGTCGCCGGTCGTGATGTCGCCCCAGGCAACTTCGCCGAGCTGGCCTTCGAGCTTCTTCTCAAAGTCGAGCTGCTTTTCCGGTGGGTACGTCTCGGCAAAGCCGACGAAGTTTTTGTTGTTGAACGGGCCGATGATTTTCCAGTCGGTCAGAAAGCCGAAGTGCTGCACAAGGCTGACGTCGTCTCCCTGAGCCCGGATGCCCTTCGCGATCTCCTTGACCTGGTCCTCGTCCGTCGCGCCGAGCAGCGCCTTGCGGAACGTGCCGAGCTTCACGGCTTTGTCTTCCTGCGTCGCTGCCGCGTCGATCAGTTGCTGCACAGCGTCGCGACGGAACTCAGGGCTCGGATCCTGCAGCAGTTGCGGGATGATTTCCTTGCTGGCGTCGGCGTCGACGTTCAGCAGGACTTCGTAGGCCAGTCGGCGTGCTCGGGGATCGCGCTTTGTGTCGAAAATGATCGTTCGCAGCACATCCGCGGGCAGAGACTTGCCCGCCGCAACTTCTCGATCAGCGACGGCTTCGACGACGTTTCGCAAGTAGTTCGCGGCCAACGGAGAGGCTCCGGAAAACGCGTCGAGCAGTGCCGGCAGATCGGACGCCTTGCTGTCTTTCTGAAGCTGAGTAACCGCGGCCAGTGCGGCGGCGTTGCCCTTGCCTTCGTGCCCGACGGCTTTGATCGCCTTGATGGATTCCGGCTGAGCCGCCTGGGCGAGTGGCGACAGAACCAGCAGCGTTAACGACGCCGCGATGAGCCAGCGCATGGGAGTCTCCTTTGAGGTTGCGTTTCCGTTCTTATTGAGTCTGTAGAGTGCGTCTTGACGCAGCGTTGCGTTCTTTGGTGCGTCAAGACGCACCCTACTGTCAGGTCGCGAAGATCTCAGCGAATGCATTGCGATACGAGATCTCATTCGCCGGGAAGGTTTCGTCGAACGTTGATCGCTCGGCAGCGCCGTGCTGGAAGCGGCGTTTTTCGAAGACGGGCATCGTGATGCTGGTGATCGCTTCGACACCGCGTCGCACGACTTCGCCTTTGAGCGCGTACAGTTTTTCGTGGTCCCAATCGGTGAGTTCAATGAACGGAATGCCTTCGGCGACTTCGATCACGTTGGGGAGAGCGAACGGGCTGAAGCCGCTGAAGCCGAACTGCCGGGCCGGTGCGGAGGTGCGAACGTGGCCGCGACTCTGGCCGCCGGAGAACGTCAGCGAGTGCTTGATCGCGTCGACGCCCCAGCCTTCGTGATACAGCATCTGGTTGTTAAGCACGCTGCGGATCGTCAGCTCGGGATTCTCCTCGATCGGATAATCCTTCAGGTTCTCGTCGCCGCCGTCGCCATCCGCCAGGTACTTCCAGTCGGGATAACGCTGCCGGATACCTCGGCACAGAGCGACGCCCATCGTGGCGGCCTGCACGTCCAGCGGTTTGTAGTCCTCAATGATCCGGATCGTTTCGCGGAAATCGAGTTCGCTGCGCGGCACGCAGACGACCTCGCCAAACATGCTCAGATCGGTCTCGTCGAGAAACCGCAGGGCCTGCCGCGCGTCAGCACAGAGCTCTTCAGGCTGGCCGTCTTCCGTGACTGAAAGCGTGAACGCCTTCAGCCGCGACAGGTTGCCGCCGCATTGTTTCAGCAGGTGGTACAGCGTCAGAAAGACGGCGCCGCTGTCGATGCCGCCGGAGAAGAGCACGCCGATCGGCTGCGTCGCGTCGTCCGCGTCAATCCGGTCGAGCCACTTCGTGCATTCGTCGGCGAGCGCTCCGATGTACTGCCGGCCGATCTCGTTCAGGTCGGTACTCAGCTGGTTGCGCTGCGGATCGAAGTAGCGAGTCAGCTTCGGATTCGGATCCGGGCAGCCGACCAGAGCCAGCTCGACAATGTGATGCGCCGGCACCATCCGCGTGTAGGACGGATGAAACTGGCCGTCGAGGCCTTCCTGCTTGAGCCACGCGGCGATCTCGTCGATTCGTTCAGCAACGATCAGGCACGGGCCATCAATCAGCTTGGCCAGAAAGTACCGCAGCGGGCGTCCGATCGACCGGGCGAGACGAACCGTCTTGCCGTTGCGATGCATCAGCGCGAACTGGCCGTCGATCTCGCGAACACGGGCCGCGTCGCCGGAACCGACACGCTCGATCGCGTCCTCGACAGACATATTGAAAATGACGTTGCCGGCGGGATCGAGCAGATTGACCAGCCGCTCAACGTACGCATGATTCTGCATGGTGAGTCTCCTTCGGAACCATCGCAGGGAGGCGAAGGAGCGTAGTTGGCAGTCGCAGCGCGTGCGAGCAACCAGGCTGCCTTCCTGCGCCAGATATGTGGCTGATTGCCAGGGTGGCTGGGGTCGAGGAGCGAGGTACGAGCGACGAGCCCCCAGTGGCTGAACCGGCTTCAGCAGAGGTTAGGACTGGGGGCTCGCTGCACTAGACCCCAGCCACCCCGTTTGGAGATTGACTCACCATGAATTTGCCACGTCGCTTGGCGAGCGTTTTTCG
>JAPOLP010000024.1 GCA_029977045.1 Planctomycetota bacterium | reverse complement strand
GATCAGGCTGACGGCCATTCGCACGACGACCTGATTCACCACAACGCCAATCGCACCGGCGCAGGCCAGGATCGCAAAGAGCCAGAAGAGAATCTGCTCACCACTCATTGAGCCACCTCACCGTGGGCCGCAGCCACTTCCGTTGATGCCGGCGCCGTCGAGGCACTGGCTGCGTGAGAATCGGCGGAAGGCCGAGTCGGAACCCGGTCACCGATCGCCGAAGGCCGCAGGTCAGTTCGACCGGTTCCCTGGTTCAGGGCCAGCGGGTAAATCGCCGCGGCCAGAAACAGAGCACAGGACATTGGAATCAGGTACTTCAGACAGGTCGTCATGACCTGGTCAATGCGGAGTCGCGGCAGAGTCCAGCGAACCCAGATCTGCACAAAGACCAGCTTCGAGGCTTTGGCGATCAGAACGACCGCTCCGACAGCACTTCCAAGGAACTGCATCACGGCTGAGTCAGAAGACTTCAGGCCAGAGACAATGCCAATGCCGTCGTCCCAGCCGCCGAGGAACAGGATCGCGGCGATCGCACTCACGGCGAACATGCTCGCGTATTCGGCGAGGAAGAAGAACGACCACCGCATCCCTGAGTATTCGGTGAGGAAGCCGGCAACCAGTTCACTTTCTGCTTCGGCCAGGTCGAACGGAGCCCGCTTACAGCTTGCCGTCGCACAGACGAAGTAGAGAACGAAGGCTGGGGCCGCGATCGGATGGAAGATGTTCCAGTTGAGGAACGGAGGCAGTCCGCCGCTCCAGCCACCACTCTGGTAGTGGACGATCTCGTTCAGGTTCAGCGAGCCGACGACCAGGACTGGGACCAGGCCGCAGATGGCCATCGGAATCTCATAGCTGATCATCTGAGCGGCTTCACGCATCGCCCCGAAGAGTGCCCACTTCGATCCGCTGCAGTAACCAGCCAGAATGACGCCGATAACTTCGAGCGAAAGCATGGCGAACATCAGGAAGAGCCCGACGTCCGTCGAAACCGCTGACCAGCCGTCGCCAAACGGCAGGAACATGAACGCGCCGAACGAGGCGACTACGACAAGATAGGGGGCAGCTCGGAAGAGCAGGCTGTCGGCGTCTTTAGGAACCAGGTCTTCCTTCTGAATCAGCTTGGCTCCGTCGGCAGCAGACTGCAGCCAGCCGAAGCGGCCCCCGACGCGGGTCGGGCCAAGGCGGTCCTGGATTCGGCCCGAGACTTTTCGTTCGGCCCAGATGAACACGCCGGCCGGGATGCCGAAGAACAGCCCGATCAGAATCGTGTGCAGCAAAGCGACGATCAGCCACGGCCACCCTTCCAAGGGAGCAGCTCCGTCGCCGAACAAATCAAGGATTGGAGAATTCGCCAGAACGAGGCTCATCTTCCGGCCTTCCCGATGGGAGGATGCAGTTCGTCCACGAGTTGACGTCTGAAAAACGCTGCTCGAACAACGAACAGCAGTTCAAAGCTGAGCTGCAAAGCAGAGGCAACGAGTCCGTTTTCTGCCGCGTCGCGCGCTCAAAAACTGCCCCTGCTGATGCAAGGGGCCGGAACTATGACAAATGGTTTTCGGGCCTTCAAGGAACCGTGCGGCGAATTGAACAGACACCGTCCGTCGCTGGAACTCATTCCCAATTGCGGGAATGCGTCGACGCTTTACGCGTGCGAGAGCCTGCTGTTCGAGCGTCTGCAATCGTCTTCGCGGCGCGAGTGACACAGCATTTCCGGCGGGTAGGATCCGGCTACTTTGACCCGCGAGAGTACAGACAACAAACCGAATCACCGAGCTGGAGTCATCCGATGCCGCAGTTTTCGATCGAGCAACTGTCCGAGATCGCGTTTCAGGTCTTGTCCGCCGGAGGCGTTCCGGAAGGCGATGCGAGAATCGTTGCCGCGGAACTTGCCGATGCCAACGCGGTCGGGCATGACAGCCACGGTGTCATTCGGCTGATGCAGTATCTGGAGATGATCGACCAAGGCTTCGTCAAACCCGGAGCAGCCATTGATGTCCTGAAAACCGGCCCGGCATTCACGCTGCTTGACGCGAACTTCAACTTCGGGCAGGTCGCCGCCAGCCGAGCAGTCGAACTCGGAATCGATCAGGCCCGACAGGCGGGCACGTCGACAGTATTAATCAGGAACTGCAATCACGTTGGACGACTCGGCTCGTACTCCAAACGAGCTGCCGAAACCGGACTGGCGAGCATGATGGCCGTCAACGCGCCTGGGCCGGGCGGCGTCGCTCCTTTTGGAGGGATCGAGCGACGACTCGGAACGAACCCGATTTCAATGTCAGCCCCCTGGGATAACCAGGCTCTGGTGCTCGACATGACGACCAGTGCGACCGCCGAGGGTAAGGTGCGAGTTGCTCTGCAGAAGGGCGAGTCCGTACCAGAAGGCTGGATCATCGACGCGGACGGCAATCCGACGACTGATCCCGCTCGACTGTACGACGGCGGAGCACTGCTGCCGCTGGGAGGCCCGCTCGGATTCAAGGGCTTCGGCCTGTCTGTGATGATCGACGTCTTCGGCGGAATGCTCTCGGGCAGCGGAGTCGGACGCGACGATTTGCCTCGTGGAGCCAACGGCGCCTGGATGTACTTCGTCGACCTGCCGCAATTCATCGAGCGCGACGCGTTTGACAATTTAATGTCGCAGTACGTCGCATCGATCCGCAGCACGAAGAAGGCGCCCGGCGTTGAAGAGATCCTGATGCCCGGCGAAATCGAACTCCGCCGGGAAACCGACCGCCGAGCCAACGGCGTTGTCGTGCCCGACGAAACGTGGCGACAGATTCAGGAACTGGCAGCGAAGCTCGGAGCGTCACTCGACTGACGGAGGATCGATTGCACCACAGAGACACAGAGGTCACAGAGTGGCTGCATCTGTGATTTCTCTGTGTCTCTGTGGTGTTACTCAAACTTTGAGTGTCGAACTCACCTGCTGGTGAAACTCTGACAGTCATTCAGCGCGATCGTTGCGCGTTCAAACTTCGTCAACGAAAGTCGCGCGTTGGCTGGTAGAAATCGTTAAGACGACGCGATAGCATCCTGCCGCCCTGTCACGGAGATACAACAGGGCTTGCTGCATGGAGGTCCGGGGACGCTTCTCTCACACGGAAGCCACCCGGCAGTTCGCTGCCTGGTGCCTGAGATCGTGCCTGTGCTCACCGTCGCTTGCGGTGGTGAGGGAATGGAGTCCGTTTTCCCTCACATCTTCTTTCGCTCTGGTTGCCCCTTCGCATTTGATGGCGAAGTTTCGGATCGTTGGCAGCCTGCATCGAGCGACTCCTCCAGCACTGAGGCTGATTGATGAGCAGCACGGTTGTCGAAGCCGCGGAAACGGAACAGGAACTCGTCTCGACGGCCAAATCGGCCATCAGCAATTGCAACTGGACGGTCGGCGAATGTGCCGCCAAGTGGACGACGCGTTACTCGCGTGGTCGCACCGACGCGGACTTCGGCCAGATGGTCGGTCTCAGCGGCGATCAGATTTATCAGCGCCGCCGCGTCTGGGAATCATTCTCCGACGTGCAGGATGAGTACCCCGCCCTGAAGTGGTCTCACTTTTACGTCGCACTGACCTGGACGGACTCTGCCGAGAGCCTTGCCTGGGCGAATGAGAACGAAGCGACGATTGCCGAGATGAAAGCCTGGCGGCGGATGCAGAACGGCGAGGATCTGACCGTCGAGTCCGAGGCCGAACTCGATATGTCCGCGATCGCTCCCGGCTATGGCGAGCCGATCGTCACTATGACGCCGGAACGATTTGGCGAGTCCGACGGCATTTCCGAAACTTCTGACTCGTTTGACGAGAGTATTGCCAGCGCCAATCGCATCGATGCCGTACCCGGTCAGGAAGCCGGCGAAAGGGCACCGGGCGAAAAGCCGTACGCTCCATTCCGCAGTGATGCCGGCAGCCCTCCTCCGGGAGAAGGCAGGCCGGATTCAAAACCGGTTGGCCTCAATTCGGAAGAGGCATTCAAGCGGGCTACGACGGCCATCGAACGCTGCAACAAGATGCTGGTCGAGCATGTACTTGATGGATTTGACGATCTCGACGAAAAACTCCGTATCCGTTTTCTGACGGCTGTTGAGAACTTCAACGAACGGGTTGCCGGCTTGAGCTGACGTCTCGAACACCGGCAAGCCAGTCGCGACTCAGCGGTCAGACAGTATTTCCAATGGCGAGCCGAAGATGAGCAGTCCGGACAGTCCCTCGCGTCCTTATCCGCCACCAGCCGGGACGCGTGTCAGTGGCTGGCTCGTCATGATGCTCGTCGGCCTGTCGCTCGCTCTGCTGTACCGGCAGTTTTTCTGGTACACGCCGCTGCACAATCCATTTGCGCGAGCCCGGGCCGTAACACCGCGCGGCGACCTGGCGGAAGACGAGAAGTCGACGATCGAACTGTTTCGCGAAGCGTCACCGTCAGTCGTTCACATCAACACGCTGGCGGTCGGTGCGAATCCGATTACTCACCAGGCTGGTGTCGTTCCCGCCGGCACAGGCAGCGGTATCATCTGGGACACGGACGGACACATCGTCTCGAACCTGCATGTCATTGAAGACGCGCAGTTCGCGCTGGTCACGCTCTACGACAATACGTCGTGGGAAGCGAAGCTGGTCGGTTACGACAAGATCTCTGACATCGTCGTTCTGAAGATTGATGCTCCCGTTCAGGTCCTCAAGCCAATCGCCGTTGGCGAATCTAGTAATCTGCTCGTCGGCCAGAAGGTCTTCGCGATTGGCAATCCGTTTGAAATCGACCAGACGCTGACCACCGGCGTGATCGGCGGGCTGAACCGCAAGATCGCGACGCGGCATGGCAGCGTCAGCGGAGTGATCCAGACCGATGCCGCAATCAACCCCGGCAATTCCGGCGGCCCGTTGCTCGACAGTGCCGGACGACTCATCGGCATCAACGCCGCAATTAGAACGGAGTCCGGCGGTTCGAATGGAATCGGATTCGCCATCCCGGTCGACCTGGTCAACGTAGTCGTCCCGGATCTGATCAAGGACGGTGAGGTGTCGCGTCCCTGGCTGGGCGTCGTTGTCGATGAAAACGTTTCCGTGGCGGGCATCCCGCTTGAAGGCCTGCTTGTTCACGGCGTCATGCGGCACAGCCCAGCAGAACGGGCCGGCATCCAGGCAACGCGAGACATTCGGCCTGGCAGTCGAATTCTCGGAGACCTGCTGTTGCAGCTTGACGGCAAGCCTCTGCAGCGGATCAGTGACCTGCTCGACCTGCTGGCTCGCAAGCTGCCCGGAGAAACGGTGACGTTGCTTGTTCGCCGCGGGTCAACACTTGTTGACATCACCGTCACGCTGGAAGAACGTCCCGACGGGATGTGACAGACATCCGCCGAGTCCCGCGAGCGTCATGGCAATTCGGCCATGTTGACAATTTATTGCGACGGGTTAGCATCGCCGGACGTGACTGCCTGAAACGCGGGACCTCGGGCGGCTCATGTAGAAACTGCTCTCCCTGCCTTTCAGTCCGGTGGTTTAGCCTGCCGGCTCTCTCCTCAGCATCTTCCCCAGGCAACAAGCCATATTCAGCCGTGATTCCTCCACGGAAAAACGGCGTCCTTTTTCGGACCGGGTAACACGATGGCCAATCCCGCCCCGACAATCACAAAGAATGGCGACGTGACGTGTATCTGTCTCGGCCCCGAGTTTGAGAATCTCGACGAGACACTGCTGGACCAGATTCGCGATCAGGTCCTCGACGCCGCAAAGAACGCCAGCCCGCCGCTCGTCGTGATCGATCTGCAGTACACGAAGTTTTTCGGCTCATCGTTTATCGAGGTGCTGTTCCGCATCTGGAATCGGATTAACGCTTTGCCGGATGGCGGGTTCGCAATCGCCGGCCTGACAGACTACTGCCGCGAGGGGGTGGGGATCACGCACCCCCACAAGCTCTGGCAGATGACCGCGACGCTGGACGAAGCTGTCGACCTGCTGTCGAAGTAACAGGCGGAGCAATTGCTGACGTCGCGTTGACGACTGTCCCATCGATCAACTCCGCAGACAGATTCAGGCGGCATGGCACAGAGTTCAGGCGGCAAGTCGCAGCGATCGACCAGGAAAGCACAGCGACGCAAGTCCTGCGGGAATCAGTCCTCTCAGTCGCGGACCACCAGCCTGTCCCAACGACTGACCGCCGCAGCCCCCGATGCACTTGTCTGGTCGCTTCTGTTTGCCCGCTGGCTGCTGCCCACCGAAGGCGGCGCCCAGGGAGAAACACTCTGGCTGACGTCACTGACACTGTTCGCCGCCGCGCTGATCTGCTGGATTCGATCACGTGCAGGCTGGCTATCCGACCCGACTACCAGCCAATCAAGTATCGGGACTGAGTCCGTCCCTGTCGCTGCATCGCGTCGCAGCCTGACGAAACTCGATTTCGCCGCACTGCTGCTGTGTGTCAGCCATGTGCTTGCAGCAGTGCTCACCCTGATGCACGGCGGCAACCGTCGAACCGCGATCAATCTCGGCTGGGAGTGGCTGTCGCTGGCCGTGCTGTATCTGCTGCTGCGTCACTCGTGCCGGGGCTCGCTGCGACCTGTTCTAGTTCGAGCAGTCACGGCGATCTGGATCGCTCTGGCTGGCTACGGAATCTGGCAGCACGTCATCTGGTACCCGGCAACGCTGCAGTCGTACGAGCAGGCTCGAACGAAGTACGAGGAGACACTCGGTACTGCGAGTTCACCGAACGCATCGGCGTCCGCTCAGCAGGCACTTCGTCAGGCGACGGCAGACCTGACTGCCCGCGGCGTTCCACTGAGCGGGCCTTCGCGGGAACTCTTTGAACGCCGACTGCGCGACAGTCAGGAACCACTCGGCTTCTTCGCACTCGCCAATTCGTTCGCCGGTTGCCTGTCTGTCGCCGTTGTCCTGCTGACCGTTCTTCTGGTCCGATGCCTGTTGTCATTTGGCAGTTTGCCGCGAACAGACTCGCTGCCTCAGACTTCTGATCCAGCGAGAGCTGGGCCGCAGGTTACGAGCAGTCGCCATTGGTCGATTCGCGTACTGTCGATTCTCCTGCCGCTGCTGCTGACGACAGCCTGTCTGATTCTCACCAAAAGCCGAACTGCCTGGTGTGGCACGCTGGCCGGACTGGCTCTGGCTGCTGGCCTGTCTTTCTTCGGCAACCGCTCAACAACGTCACTGCGTCGAGGCATCCTGATCGCTGGCGGACTGCTCATCGCGATTGGCGGCCTGGTCACCGCCGCCACGCTGACCGGAGGCCTCGACCCGAACGTCATTCGCGAAGCACCGAAGTCGCTGAAGTACCGCCTGGAATACTGGAGCGGCTCGCTGGCGGTGATCGCCGAGCACCCTCTGCTGGGCGTCGGCCCCGGCCAGTTCCGCGATGCGTACCTGAAACACAAGCTGCCGGAATCCAGCGAAGAAATCGCCGATGCGCACCAGGCGATCCTCGACGTCTGGTCCAACGCCGGCCTGCCCGGTTTGCTTGGGCTGCTGGGCGTTGTCGTCTTTGCCGGCTTCAACATTCTGAAAGGAAGCCGTTCAGTCGAACCAGGGTGGCCGGGGCTGGAGCGAGGCACGAGCAAAGCCCCGGTCTCAGACAACTCCCTTCAGCCGGGGCTTCCTTCGCAGGCTCAGTCCAGCCCCGGCCACCCGGCAGGTCCTGATCTGACCGGCTTGCTCGGAATCGTCCTCGCGTTCGGAATCGTCCTCACGGCAAGCTTCGTGCTCGAAGCAAGAATCAACAGCCACACTCTCACAGTTGGCATAGCAGCCGTCGCCTGCTGGTGGCTCGCCATACCCGTCTTCACTCCCTTCCAACGCGACGCTTCTCACTTCACTCTCCCTCTGGGAGGGTCGCGAGGAACGAGCGGGGAGGAGACCGCCTGGTTGAGCAACCAGCAACAGCCCCTCGCCAGCCAAACGCTGCACATCGCGCTGTCATGCGGTCTTGTCGCACTGCTGGTTCACCTGCAGGGAGCCGGCGGAATCGCGATGCCCGCCGTCGTCGGATTCTTGCTGCTGCTCGCTCTGTTGACCGACTCAGGCAACTCTCAAGCTTCGGCGACCAGCGACAGATCAGCAGAGGAACGCCCGCCGCGATGGTCACCGGAAACCGTCTGGTCAACAGCCGCTGTTGTCACCGCCATCCTGTCCATCGCCTGCTCCCTGACGGCCTTCGTTCCGGACCAATCCCGTCGTTCGCTGCTGGCCGCTGGCGATTACGAAGCTGCTCAAGGTCGCGTCGCTCCGCAGGCCGAACGCCTTTACCACAAAGCCGCTCAGGCGGACGTACTGTCACCAGAGCCCTGGCTTCGACTCAGCGAAGTCGCCTTTCGTCAGTGGAGCACGACGGGCAGCGAGCCCGACTTCGATCGGGGTCTCGAAGCCGCGAGGCAGGCCATCGACCGCAGCCCGCACACAGCGTCATTCAAATACCACCTCGGCCACTGGCTCTTCGAACGCGCCGAGCAAGAGGACAACCCCGACCTCGCCCGCCAGTCCGTTGAGTGGCTCGATCAGGCCGTCGCTGGCTATCCCACTGAACCTCGATGGATTGCCGAACTCGCCTTCGCTCAGCATGCCGCCGGCGACATTCAGCAAGCTTTCGAGACGGTGGCGAGGGCTCTCGACCTTGACGCCCTCAACCACCAAGCCGGCCACGTCGACCGCTATCTTGAGGAAGAAGTCGTTGGCCGCCTGAAGACCATCGCGAAACAGCAACCCGGCTCGCACAGCGCGGAGTGAGGCAACTTGGAACCGCCAGGATTTCTAATCCTGGTCTCTGCGGGTATCTCGCTTTTGTGTAATCTGGTTCCGTTTAACCGGATCTGTGAACCAAACCAGGCAACGCGATGTGGCCTGTTCTCTCCGCCCCGAAAACACCTCCCTATGTCCGCCATCCAGATGCTGCGAATCGACGGCGATGCCGAGGCAACCGGACGTGCTCACGGTGCTGCGTTTCGCGCTGAGATTCAGTCGCTGACCGAAGAGCGAATGCGGCTGTGTCGCGATCAGTTCTGGACGGGCGGCGGTTCGGCAGTGGATCCGGCGGCGTTGGCGGCAGCCTGCTGGGAGCATCAGCAGCTCTACGACGACCTGACGACCGCGGAACTCGAAGGCATCGCCGACGCTGCGGGCGTAGCGGCTCGCGATCTGCTGGTGACTGGCGGCTTCACTGACTTTGTCGACGCCCTGCGCGGCGCGGCGAGTGGTGACTCGAACCCGCAGCCGATCAACGATCCTGGTCAGTGCACTGCGGTGCTGGTTGCTGCGGAATCGGCTGCGGACGGGCAACCGCTGCTGGCTCAGACCTGGGATATGCACTCGTCGGCCACTCCTTACGTTCGAGTTCTCGACATGCGGGCGACCGATCAGCCTTCCGCAGTTTCGTTCACGGTGACCGGCTGCCCGGCAATGATCGGCATCAACGAGCACGGCCTGGCCGTTGGCATCAACAATCTGGTGACGACCGACGGTCGCCCAGGCGTGATGTGGACGACCGTCGTGCGACGTCTGCTGCGCGCCCGCGACGCGAATGAAGCACTCGACCTCCTGCGTGAAGCTCCCGTCGCCGGAGCGCACCATTACCTCCTGCTGGATGCTCACAGCACCGGCTACAGCGTCGAACGCTCGCCGAGTCGCATCGCTGTGCGCACGCTGAAAACGACACTGGCACACACCAATCACTGCCTCGACACGGACCTGATCGCGATCGAACCGGCTCGGGGAGACGCGCCGATCCACAGCACTCGCGGCCGACTGCGAATGGCTGAAGACTGGCTCGCAGCGCATCCCAGCGACTTCTCGCGACAGGGCCTGTGGCGACTCCTCAATCGATTTGACGATGCCGACCTGCTGGGCTCGATCTGTCACGGCCCGCTGCCTGGTTACGACGTCGAGACCGGCGGCGCTGTCGTCATCTCTCCTCGCGACCGAGCGATGGACGCGATCTGCGGGCAGGGCAACGTTCGCAACGATGACGACCGGACTGCACCGCAAACCTTCAACGTGGCGTGCCGAACGTAATGGCCTCACTCACTGAAATCGGATGCCCCTGAACCCCGACGGAGCTTGATTCATGACAACGACCAACGCCGCAGACCTGACCATCAAGATCAACGGCCCGCTTCCGGGCCCGCGTGCTCAGGCGGTTCTCGACCGGCGCGATGCGACGTCGGTCAAGGGTCTCTACCGCTCGTGCCCGATCGTCGCCGATCACGCGTCCGGAGCGACTGTGACGGACGTTGACGGCAACGTCTTCATCGACCTGGCCGGCGGCATCGGAGCCCTCAACGCGGGGCACTGCACGCCGGAGATCACGGCGGCGATTCATGCTCAAACCGACAAGCTGCTGCACCTGTGTGCGATCGTCGGTACGTACGAGCCGATGGTGCAGCTCAACGAACGGTTGCACGAGATCGTCCCCATCCGAGGCCCCAAGAAGACGCTGCTGTGCAACGCCGGCGTCGAGGCTGGTGAGAACGCGGGGAAGATCGCCAGCTATGCGACGGGCCGGCAGGGCATCATCGTGTTCGAGGGTGCGTTCCACGGACGCAGCCTCATGGGCATGACGATGACCAGCAAATACGACCTCTATAAACGCGGCTTCGGCCCGTTCGCTCCTGAGGTCTATCGCGTGCCGTTCCCGTACGAGAACCGCGAGAAGCCCGCGGGCATGACGACTGAAGAGTTTTGCGACCTGCGCATCCGCGATCTCAAAAAGGCGTTCGTCGCTCAGATTGACCCGACCAGCGTGGCGGCGGTGATCATCGAACCGGTGCAAGGCGAGGGCGGTTTTATCCCCGCTCCGCCGGCCTATATGCGAGCCCTCCGCGAACTGACCGCTGAACACGGAATCCTGCTGGCCAGCGACGAAGTGCAGACCGGCTTCTGCCGCACGGGCAAGATGTTTGCGATCGAGCACACGCCCGGCTGCGGCACCGAATGGGACGTCGACATGATGATCATGGCTAAGAGCATCGGCTCGGGCCTGCCCATCGCGGCGGTCACTGGCAAGGCCGAGATCATGGACAAGCCGCACGTCGGCGGACTGGGCTCGACGTACGGCGGCAACCCCGTGGCCTGTGCCGGCGCAGTCGCGACGATCGACTTTCTGCGAGCCAACAACATGGCCGAGCGTGCCAACGAGATCGGTGCGATCTGCGAGGACTACTTCCGCCGCTGGCAGGACAAGCACGAGGCGATCGGCGACTACCGCTGCACCGGTGCCATGTGCGCGCTCGAGTTCGTCAACGATCGGACGACGAAAGAACCGAATAACGTGCTGCCACCTCTGATCGTCTCCGAGGGCTTCCAGCGCGGCCTGATCATGATCCGAGCCGGCCTCTACGGTTCCTGTCTGCGATCGCTGGTCCCGCTGGTTATCACCGACGCCCAGCTCCACGACGCCATGCAGGCCCTCGGAGCCGCAATCGACGCCGCCGTCGAAAAGGCCGTATGAGACTGGGTTCGGTTTCCACTGGTCGCGGTTCTTCTGACTCGGGATAGCGATAAGGAAGCCTGATTGGTTTCAGGCTCCCTTCCCTCCGAACCGTGCGTGCGGGTTTCCCGCACGCGGCTCTCCGGTTGATGGTGTTACCTGCGAGAGGATTGACAGGCCATGGCATGGGCGGCGGCCAGATTCAGCAACCCGTGTTCGGCAAAGAAGGCGTTTGGCCACCGCAGATTGTCCATGCCGTTGCGGGCACAGCCTTTCCGTTTGCTGCGACGGCGCACAATCGAGCGCAGCCGCTGTCGGATGAAGGTATCCAGCCGCGGAAAGACCCACGGACGACTGAGCTGAAAATAGTTCAGCCAGTTGCGCAGCATGGAGTTCAACCGGGTGATAGTCACGGTCAGGCTGACGCCCGACTTGCGTGGAGTGAGCTGGCGGCTTTTCGCTTTCACGGTGCGAACTGCCTTCTGGCTGACCCAGTGACGGGTGCCGAGAAAGTGGTAACCCAGAAAGTCGAAGCCCGTTTCGTTCACGTCCACGATCTGCGTTTTGGCCGGATGCAGGGACAGGCCGTTCTGCCGAGTCCAGTCTTCGACCAGACGCAGCGTCTGCTGAGCTTCCGACGCCGTGCGACACAGAATCACAACGTCATCGGCGTAACGCACCATCTCGAACCCATGCTGAGCCAGCAGGTGGTCCAGTGGATCGAGATAGATGTTGCTCAGCAGCGGACTGAGTAGCACACCCTGCAGGGCCCCAGAATCGGGCTGCCACCGGGACATCCCGTCCAGAACCTGCGCCTGCAGAAACTGTGAGACCGGAGACAGCACACGACCATCGCTGACCTTTTCCTGCAGACGAGCCAGCAGCCGGTCATGCGGAATCGAATCGAAGTAACGTTTTCACGTCGGCATCCACCACGTGGGTGTAGCCAGCTTTGATCAGCCCATCGACTCGACGCAGAGCATCGCGGCAGCTCCGTCCAGGGCGGAAGCCGTAACTGTGCTCTGCAAACTCCGCTTCAAAGGTCGGCTCCAGCACTTTGACCAGTGCCGCCTGAACCACACGGTCATGGACAGTGGGGATTCCCAGCGGTCGCAACTCCTTCGAGCCTGGCTTGGGAATCTCCACGCGGCGGATCACCTGAGGACGGTACGTCCCGTCCCGCAAGGACTCAGGCAGCTTGCGCAGTTCGGTCGACAGCCTCGCATTGAAGTCATCCACCAAAACGTGATCCACACCCGCGGCCCCCCGATTCGCCAGCACCTGTCGCGCAGCCGCGAACAGGCACAGCTCGGAGAACACTTTGTCAATCAGCCGGAACCACTTGCCTCCTCTCACACCCTGTTCAAGTGCCGTCAACATTCGATCCGTCCAGACAACGACTTCCGCCCATCCCCAGCGGGAACGGACGTCTTCGGCGGGTTGAGTCCGAGGCCGTTTCCGACGCACGGACACTGACGCCGATTGATCAGGCGGTTCGTGTCGAGTCATGAACTTTCCGCAACCATCTTCCTGCGTCCCTTCGCTCCGCCGGCATTACCCGGCTTCCTCACTACTATGGACGCTCTGACTTCTGAGAAACGGCTCTTCGTACCGGTCGGTTCCCGTCAGGAATCCGGCACATGAAGGCGAACTGGAACTCCGCAGGTCTCACTGCTTCATGTACCTGGCCGTTGCAACCATTCCGTCTCCAACCACCCGCCAGCTCCTCGACCGCTTTGACACGCTACCCCTCAGCGTCACAGGTTCCCGTTGCCGGTCGAGGCTTCACCCTTAGCCAGGAGGCTCGCCAGACAGACAGGCCGAATCGAGTTCACTCACGTTACGGACTGGTCACTCTCTCCCAGTTGTTTCCCACCCCGCCTCACGACAACGCAGTTACCTTCAGATACAGGCCAGAGAACGCATGCCTGAAGAGGACTCACACCTCTCTGCCAGATACACTCACAGTCACACTGGCCACGTTTGCTTGCAAACGTGGCCCCGAAGCGGCAAGAGGCTGCACCTGCGGTCCCGTCTGTCCGTAACAAAATGGCACTTCTGTGCTGCGCACCCCGATTGACGAGCAATCGGGGCCACCCGCGAATGGCACCACTACCTGCGCGGCGAACTGCCCATCAAAGACGACGTGGACGTGACCGAGGACGACAACCGCACCCGCAACCTGATCCGCTTCGGCGACCCCGGCAGCAACCAGTTAATCGCCAGGAGGCTCCCTGGTCTGCCACTGAAATGGTCCCGAGAAACGCTCCACATGGACGGCCAGGACTTCCCCGCGTCAGACAACGTCCCCGCGCTGATCGCCCAGAACCCGCTGCCCGGAGCAGAATCCCGCTACCTCGTCCTCAACACCGGCCACACCTTCCACGAATCAGAACTAAGCAGCCTCAGCTACCTCCTCTTCCCCCGCCAGGGCGACTGGGCCGTCCTGAAACCAGAGCTGCCTGCCGATGAATCCTCCTCGGTAACAGAACAGGTCCTCCGAGCCGGCTACTTCAACGAACAATGGAGATTCAACAAGTAAGCCGGACCAAGGAGCGCCGTTCCGGCAGGTCCTGGGTGAAACCGCGTGATCTTCGCCCGCCTGCCGGACCGGCGTCACTGCACTCCTTGATCCGGCCTACTTTTGCTTGAATCGGAGTGAGTACAGGTCGGCGTTTTCCATTCTGATGCGCAGGCGGATGGGTTCGTTGAGGCCGGCGAGCGAGCCGCCTCGCCATTGGACGGTGTGCTGGAGTTCGTTGCCGAAGAGGGTTTCTGAGTCGTAGAGCGTGAAGCCTTTGATTGGGGTTCCGTCGGGGCGGCAGAGTTCGAAGCGGAGCCAGCCTGTGGCGTCGGTGGCGTAGTTGACTTCCAGAGAATCGCCCGTGATGCGCAAGGGGCGGGTAAGTGCCTCGCCGACCTGCCCGGCGGACTGCAGGGAGACGAAGCCGTCTTTGCGGATCGCACCGCGGCGGAGCCTCATGCCGGGATGGCGGTAGTGCTCGGTCCAGTAGATCGACAGTTCTTCCGGACCGGTTTCGACCAGGCCCCAGGCCGGGTAGTTGTTGCGGTCGGTCCAGACTTCGGGCTCGGTCGAGGGGCGGATGAACGCGTTGCTCCAGCGGTCGAAGTTCAGGCCGTCGCGGCTGCTCATCAGGATCGCGTCGCTGACGCCAGGCAGCTCGCGGCCTTCGATCTTCGTGCGACCGGGGACGAAGCGGGCCGGGAAGCCAATGTAGAGATGCGGAGCCCGGTCGTAGCGCTGGATCCCGTTGGTATAGAGGTGCTCCAGCCGCGTGTCAGAGTATTCCAGGAAGACGGGCTCGGACCACGTCCGGAAGTCCTTACTGGTACACGTCATGATGTCGCGCACGCCGTTGCGGCCCTTGCGGTGGAAGTCGACGTAGCACTCCCGCTGAGGGTCCCAGAAGGCGAGGTTCTGCGAATCGAAGGCACCGTCCGTAATGGCCGGATGGTCGAGCAGCTCACGCCAGTGGATGCCGTCAGGCGAGGCGAAGACTCCCAGACCTCGACCGTGGTGCGAATAGCCAACAGCCTTGAACCGCTCATCAGCGACCGCGTCAGGATTGCTGTCCAGAAACGGCGTGAAGTTATGGGCTCCGACACCCTGCCACACGATGTTGTTGTCCTTCGAGCCGTCGTACTCGAAGAGCCCCGCGTTGACCCGCGTGAAATGGACGCCGTCCCGGCTTTCGGCGACGCAGCAGACCTGTCCGTCGCTGCCGGGTGAGACCTCGCCGCGGTAGTACATCAGAATTCGCTCACCGTCGCGGACCGTGGCGAAGTAGGCGGAGGTCTGGCCTTCCCACGGTTGATCCAGCTTCAGGATGACCTCTCGCGGATCGGGATGATGCAGCCGTTGCTCGACACCGCCGCTCATGCCGTCGATGAGAAAATCGTCGACGAAGAGTTCGCGTCGCTGGCCAATGTCGTAAACCGGTTTGTCGCCAGGTTCAGCTCGCGTCAGTCCCGGCGCGCCGGGTTCGTCGCCGCCAGTCACCGTTAATGCCACATCGTCAGCCTCGAACACGCCGACGTCGCCCGCGTACGAGTACACCGCGACGGCGACTTCCCACGCCATTTCCGGAGCGGTCTGCTGCACGACGACCTGCTGCCAGTCCTCGGCGGATCCGGTTGCCCGCTCGTAACGATGCTCGATGCGCCGACCGTTGAGATCGTAGAAATTCACATAGACTCCAGGCCGGCAGGCATCGGACGTACGAAACCAGGCCGACGCCGTGTAACTGCCACTCGGTCGAGCGGGAATCCGGCGACTCTCCAGCATCTGCCCCTGTGTCGAGCTGTCATCCGAGAACCGCACTCGAGCCTTCCCCGTCCGACCGCCGTCCGCGAGACGTTCCACTTTGATGCCCGCACGCGAAGCCCAGTCGTCAGCGATAAGCCCCTCGGCGTCCGCCTGCTCGAACGAGGGATTGGGAACCAGATTCGTCTCATCCGCCACGACGGTGCCGCACGCTGCGAACAGAAACATTGCGAGATACTTCAGAAGGCTGAGGTTCATTCCAGACATCTCCGTTTTTATTTGCTGTGCTTCCACGCGAGCGATCGACCGTTTGGATTCCGTTTACGTGGGCGAAACCTGATTCCGTCGCTTGAATGATCAGTCTCTGACCGAACTCTGGCACTGTCAGGAGTCACGTTGAATCTCCCGTTATTATCCGTGGCGCTTCGCGGTTCTCTGGATGCCCCGACATCCGATCTGACTGAATGGCAGGTGGCATCATGGAAAACGTTCGAGCAGAAATCACGCGATCGATTCCAGGGAACGTTGGGGCGAACAACGCATTACTCATTCATCCGCTCCCGATGCGGACGGTTTTTCGCGACTGCTTTCTGGCTAACTTTGCCGTTTCGCCGGAAGCATTGGCCACAAGGCTACCGCCGCATATTCAACCCGATGTGCATCACGGTCGGGCCTTCGTGTCCGTCGTCATTGCACGGCTGGAAAAGATGCGGCCCGCGTTTCTGCCGCGAATGTTCGGCGTTACGTACATGCAGGTGGTCTATCGGGCCGTTGTGCGGTGTGGCGAGGAACGAGGCGTCAGCTTTCTTCGCAGCGATGCCGACAACTCGCTGATGGTTCTGGGCGGAAACGCTCTGACCTTCTTTCGCTTTCACCGAGCGAACATTTCGTGGCAGAAAGATTCCGGAGCAATTCGTTTCTCGCTGACGCCTGGGAATGGAGACGCGGCGCGAATTGATGCCGATTTCGATATTGCTGGTGGCACTGAAACGCTGCCGAAGTCGTCGTGCTTCACGTCACTGAATGAAGCTCAGCGGGCCTTGACGGAACTGTATGTCGCGTTCGGTCCGCAGGAGTGCAACAGCAAGGTCAACGCCGTTCGCATTCAGCGGGACACCTGGCAGAGCCGAGTCGTGGAAGATCGTCTCGGCACCTATGAGGCGATGAGATCAGGTGTCCTGTTCAACGCCGGCGAGGCGGAACTCGACTCGGTCCTGTATGTCGAATCGCTGAACTACCACTGGTACCGCAGGTGCTTCGTCGAGGCCGGTGCCAACGCCAGCGTTGTTCGCGAGACTTCTACTGAGCGGCCGAGCTGAGTTCTGAGCGCTGTACGAGCGGGAAGTCGGTCAGGATTCCGTCGATGCCGACCGACGCTGCCTGTTTCCAGTTTTGCGGGAGGTTTCCCGCGACTG
>JAPOLP010000151.1 GCA_029977045.1 Planctomycetota bacterium | reverse complement strand
GAGTTTAGATGGCATGACGCCGCCCGCAAACCGACGCGACACAGCCGTGTGACACTCTGCTCTGTTACGAAAAAAGCCAGCCTGCCGAAAGTGGCAAACTGGCTCTGGCGCTGGCCCGCACCATTTGAATTCAGGCTGTGTTAAGGTGCGGAATGCTAGGCGAAAGCCGCGTCGCTAAATAGCTGTGCCTGCGGACAGCGGATTTGTGAAGAAGTCGTCAATCGCAGCGAACGGACGAACGAATCGGAATCGGGCGCTGCTGGCTTCGACTTCGCCCGATCACTCGATACCGTGCGTCGAGTTTCCCCCACGACGTGGCATTCAACACCCAGAGTACGTTCGTGGGGTGGTTGCTGCAGGAACTCGACGAAGGACGCGGACAATGTCGCGAGTGGAGACGGTACTGACGGATGTGGATGCGGGCGTCTGGCTTGATGCGTGGAAAACTGGCGCAGCCGACGGGCTGAAACTGGCTGGTGCTTCCGGGTGGTCGATAAGCAAGACGCGTTTGCGAGGCGGTTTGTCGGACGGCGTAGACGTTGTGACGCTCGACAACGGCGCCTTGTCGATGTCCGTGCTGCCGACGCGCGGCATGGGACTGTGGAAAGGCAGCTTTCGCGGCCTGCCGATCGAATGGAGGTCGCCGGTCGCTCGCCCGGTGAATCCCCAGTTCGTCAATCTGCAGGAACGCGGCGGCCTCGGCTGGCTGGCGGGGTTCAACGAACTGATGTGCCGCTGCGGGCTGGCGTTTAACGGTCCTCCCGGAGTTGACCGAATCGTTGACGGTGACGGAAACGTGTCCGAGTCGGAACTTACTCTGCACGGGAAGATTGCCAATCTGCCGGCTCATCGAGTCATTGCCGAAGTTGACGACGATGGGGACGGCACACTGTCAGTCACCGGCGTGGTTGATGAGACCATGATGTTTGGTTCGGCGTTGCGGTTGACGTCGACGGTCTCAACGAAGGCGGGATCGAACTCGTTGACGATCACGGACACGGTGCTCAATCCGTCCTCGCAGCCGATGGAACTGGAACTGCTCTATCACACGAACATCGGACGCCCGTTTCTGGACGAAGGCTCGCGGATCGTCGCGGCGATCGAGCAAGTCGCGCCTCGCGATGCTCACTCCGCGAAGGCTGCCGATTCGTTTGACATCTACCCAGGGCCGCTCGCGGGACGTCCGGAAGAAGCGTTCTTCTTCGACCTGCAGGCGGACGGTGACGGCATGACGACCGTGCTCCTGAAGAATCCGGCGGGCGACTGCGGACTGCAGATGCGCTTCGCGAAGCAGCAGCTTCCGTGTTTCACGCTGTGGAAGAATCCGCAGGCTGACGAGGACGGCTTTGTCACCGGGCTGGAACCTGGAACGAACTTCCCGAACCTGAAGACGTTTGAACGCGAGCAGGGCCGCGTGATCACGCTGATGCCCGGCGGCCAGTACACAACGAAAATCGAACTGTCTGTGTTTGATACTGCCGAGGCCGTTGCCGCCGCAGAAACTGCAATCCGTGAATCGCAGTCCGGCGAAGCCGTGCGTCACGCAGCCCCGATCGCGAAGTTGTCTCCGGTGTAAGAGGTTGCTTTGCTGTTTTAACAGCGCAACTCGTTTGACCCGAAGCCGGAGGCGACGGCGTTCCTCAACGCGACACCATCGCCTGCGGTTCTGGGGCAAACAGTACCGTGAAAAATCCCTGCTGATTCTGTCACTGAATTCACCGAAAAGTCTGCCATGTCCTTTCAAGTACTTGCTGGTCGCCTGCTTTGTTTGCTCGTCGCCGTGCAACTGGCGACACCGGCATTCGCCGCGAAGCCGAACTTCGTGGTCATCATGGCCGACGACCTCGGTTACGGAGACCTCAGCCCGTACGGGGGCTGGATCAAAGTGCCTCATCTGGAAGCGCTGGCGGCGAGCGGGATGACGTTTTCGGACTTCCACTCCAGCGGCAACGTCTGCAGCCCGACGCGGGCAGGGCTGATGACCGGGCGGTATCAGCAGCGGGCAAATATTCCCGGTGTCGTCTTCGCCGATCCAAAGCGCGACGCGCACTATCACGGTCTGCAGTCCGAGGAAGTCACGTTCGCGGAACTGCTGCGTGATTCCGGGTACTCAACCGCAATCTTCGGCAAATGGCATCTGGGTTATTTTCCGAAGTACAACCCAGTGCATCAGGGCTTCGATCTGTTCCGAGGTTACGTCAGCGGCAACGTCGACTTCTTCTCGCACGTCGATCAGGCAGGCGTTTTCGACTGGTGGCAGCAGGACCGGCTGCAGCAGGAAGAGGGCTATACGACGCATCTGATTACTCAGCACGCGGTCAAGTTCATCGAGGACAATCGCGACCGCCCGTTCTGCCTGTACCTGCCGCACGAGGCTCCGCACTACCCGTATCAGGGGCCGAACGATTCTCCGCTGCGGAGCGTCGGCGGCGACTTCGATCTCAACGGCGAGCGGAAGGACATCAAGGCCGCGTACTCGGAAATGGTCGTCGAGATGGACAAGGGCGTCGGCGAAGTGGTTGCCACACTCAAACGCCTGGGACTGAGTGAGAACACGCTGGTCCTGTTTATCTCTGATAACGGTGCGAACAATCGAGGCTCAAACGGACCGCTGCGTGGTTTTAAAGGGTCGAATTGGGAAGGTGGGCACCGGGTGCCCTGCATCGCAAGCTGGCCCGGAAAGATCGCGGCGGGATCAAAGACCGATCAGCTGAGTATCTCGCTTGATTTGATGCCCACGTTGCTCGAAGCGGCAGGCCTGCCGGCACCGCAGGAACGACCGCTCGACGGTAAGAGCCTGTTGCCCGTGCTTCTCGAAGGGAAGTCGCTCGGCCAGCGACAGCTTGTCTGGAATGGCAAGGCGATTCGCGACGGGCAGTGGAAGCTGATTGTCGACGGCAAGGGGGCGAAAGGCATCGGCCTGTACGATCTAGCAAGCGACCTTGGCGAGCAGACGAATGTCGCGAAGCAGCATCCGGAACGGACGGAGAAGCTGCTGGCAGCGCTCAAAGCCTGGGAAGCCGAAGTCGCAGACGGAGCAACTCAGCAGCCGGACAAACCCTGACTTCAAGTTCGTAGGGTGCGTGGAGCGCAGCGTAACGCACCAGACATCGTTTGATGGTGCGCTGCGCTCCTCGCACGCTGCAGAGTTAACCAATGGCCGACCTGTGGGAATTCTGGATTGACGTTGGAGGCACGTTTACGGACTGCATCGCGCGCAGTCCGGAGAATGAACTGCTGACCGCGAAGGTGCTCAGCTCCGGCATCACGAAAGGCCAGGTTGGCGAGGTTGTCGGGACCGACCGGCTGATCGACGAAACCCGCAGCGGCGAGGTCGACGGATTCTGGAATGGTTACCGGATCCGGTTTCTCGACGCTCACGGCCAGGCGGTTCATCAGGGGATCGTACGGGCATCTTCGGGAGCCAGAGCGACGCTGCAGGTCGAGCAGCCGTTGCTGGCCGTCGTTGAACCCGGCATGGCGTACGAACTCGAGGCTGGTGAAGAGGCGCCGATTCTGGCGATCCGCCGCATCCTCGGCCTGAAACGCGATCAGGCGATCCCGAGTGTTTCGGTCAAGCTCGGCACGACGCGGGGTACAAACGCCCTGCTGACTCGACGCGGTGCCCGCACGGCGTTCATCACGACGAAAGGGTTTGCCGACGTTCTGCTGATCGGAAATCAGGATCGCCCTCGTCTGTTCGACCTGGCGATTCAGAAGCCCGAGCCGCTGTTTGAGAGCGTTGTTGAGATCGACGAGCGACTCGCGGCGGACGGTTCCGTGTTGCTGGAACCCGATCGAGAGTTCCTACGGAGTCAGCTCAAGGAGCTTCACACAACCGGCGTCGAATCAATCGCGATCTGCCTGCTGCACTCCTTTGCGAATCCGCAGCATGAGCTGCTTGTCGAGGAAGTCGCCCGCGAAGTTGGCTTCACGGAGATCAGCACGTCGAGCCGCCTCTCGCCACTGATCCGGATCGTCTCGCGGGGCGACACGACGGTGATGGACGCCTATCTCAACCCGATCCTGCGCGACTATGTGCGGAAGCTGCGCGACTCGCTGGGCGACAGCGAGCTGCGATTGATGACGTCGGCTGGCGGACTGGTCGACGCGGACAGTTTTGTCGGCAAGGACAGCATCCTGTCCGGCCCTGCTGGTGGAGTGATCGGGTTTTCGCGAGTCGCTCAGCAGGCCGGCTTCGAGAAGTCGATCGGTTTCGATATGGGCGGAACCAGTACCGACGTTTCGCGCTTTGACGGTCGTTACGAGCTGGAGTTCGAAACTCAGAAAGCGGGCGTGCGCATCGTGTCGCCAATGCTTGCGATCGAGACCGTCGCGGCAGGTGGCGGCAGCATCTGCGGTTTCGACGGAGTGAAGCTGCACGTTGGTCCGCAGAGCGCCGGTGCCGATCCCGGCCCCGCGTGTTATGGTCGCGGCGGTCCGCTGACGGTTACAGACATCAACGTCTTTCTGGGCCGTGTTTTGCCGGAACACTTCCCGTTCCCGCTGCATCTGGAACGAGTGCGTTCTCAGCTCGAATCTCTGTGTGACGAGATCGCTGCGTCACCGCTCGGCCAGCGTTACTCGCCCGTCGAACTGGCGGACGGGTTCCGGCGGATTGCGAATGCGAACATGGTGCGAGCGATTCGCCGCATCTCTGTCGCAAAGGGCTACGACCCTGCGGACTACGTGCTCGTGAGTTTTGGCGGAGCCGGCTCGCAGCACGCGTGTGCTCTGGCCCGGTCGCTCGGTACGCCGAAAGTTCTGATTCACCCGTATTCGGGGATTCTCAGTGCTTACGGCATCGGCCTCGCTGACGTACGCCGGTTCGCAGAACGCTCGATTCTCGCCGAGCTGACACCGACTGAGTTGGCTCAGCTTGAAACGGTCTTCACCGAACTGGCGAGCGAGGCACGGTCGGAAGTCGAGCGAGAAGGCCTGCCCGCTTCTCAGATTGAGTCGCCCGTGCGCTCGCTCGAACTTCGATATCGCGGTACCGAGTCGTCGATACTGATTCTCGAACCCAGCGACGGCGATTGGCGAGCGGCGTTTGAAGCTCAACACGAGCAGCTTTACGGATACCGACACGCGAGTCGCTCGCTCGAAGCACTGGTTGCCCGTGTCGAAGTCGTGGGCCGAATGCTCGATCCGCCAGATGTTTCCACTGAAGCGGTAGCACGGACTCCAGAACCGTCGTCCATAACACGAGCCTGGTTCGATGGTGAGGAACTCGACTGCGGAGTCTTCCTGCGAGAGGACCTGCACTCCGGCGATCAGCTCACTGGTCCGGCCATCGTCTGCGAACCGACGTCAACTGTGGTGATCGACCTCGGCTGGACCGCAACGATCGCGTCTCGAGGCGAGTTGCTGCTGACCGATCACTCGCGTATGCAAACATCGGCCACCCAGTTCGTGTCTCTCAACTCTGGCCTCTCGACTCTGGACTCTTCCCCCGATCCCGTCCTGCTCGAAATCTTCAACAACCTGTTCGCGTCGATCGCCGAGCAGATGGGCGTGACGCTGCAGAAGACGTCATTTTCGACAAACGTCAAAGAGCGGCTCGACTTCAGTTGTGCGATCTTCACGCCGACGGGCGATCTCGTCGTCAACGCTCCGCACATTCCGGTTCACCTGGGAGCGATGAGCGAGACGGTCAAGCAGTTGCTGGCCGAGGTTCCGGAGATGGAACCGGGCGACGTGTATGTGACCAACGATCCGTTCCGAGGCGGCTCGCACCTGCCCGATGTGACAGTGATCACTCCGGTACATGATGCGACGAGCGGCGAGCTGATCTTCCTGACGGCCAGCCGGGCTCATCACGCAGAGATCGGCGGCATCGTTCCGGGGAGTATGCCGCCGTTCTCGAAGACGCTGGCGGAAGAGGGCGTTCTGATTCGCAGCTTTCGGCTGGTCGCCGGCGGGGAATCCCGCGAGGACGAACTGCGGGCACTGCTCTCCAGCGGGCCATACCCGAGCCGTTCGGTCGAGGATAACCTGGCCGACGTCTCCGCTCAGGTCGCGGCAAACAATGTCGGAGTGCGGCAACTGCGGGAGCTTGTCGAGCGGTACTCTCTGCCGGTCGTCCACGCTTACATGCACCACATCCAGGCGGCAGCGGCGGCAAAGATGCGGCTCGCCCTGTCTCGGCTCGACGACGGGACGTACCAGCGGACTGACTATCTCGACGACGGAGCCCCGATCAGCGTGTCGATCGAGATTCGCGGCGAATCGGCGAAGGTCGATTTCTCGGGCACGGGGCCGGTCCTCGATACGAACCTCAACGCCAACCGGGCGATCGTGACGGCGGCTGTGCTGTATGTCTTCCGCTGCCTGATCGATGAGGACATCCCGCTCAATAGCGGAGTCCTGGAGCCCGTCGAGATCGTCCTTCCCGAGTGCCTTCTGAATCCACCCTCACACGACGATCCCGCTGACTGCGTCGCGATTGTTGGCGGCAATGTCGAGACGTCTCAGCGAGTGGTCGACGTGCTGCTGGGAGCCCTCGGCCTGGCGGCGGCCAGCCAGGGGACGATGAACAATCTCACGTTTGGCGACGGCACGTTTGGCTATTACGAAACGATCTGCGGCGGCAGCGGAGCGACTCGGGCCGCAGACGGAGCCGACGCCGTACACACTCACATGACGAATACCCGGCTGACTGACGCCGAGGTCATCGAACGCCGCTACCCGGTGCGTCTGCACGAGTTCTCGATCCGACAGGGCTCGGGCGGAGCAGGGGAGCACCGAGGCGGCGACGGCATCGTTCGACGCATCGAATTTCTGAAGCCGCTGACTGTCTCCCTGCTGACGCAGCGCCGTGGCGAGTACACCCCCTTCGGCCTGAACGGCGGCAGCGACGGAGCCATCGGGCACAACACCGTCGAGCGTGCCGATAGCGATCACGCCGAACATCTCGCCGGTCGGGCTCGAGTCGACATCAACGCCGGTGATGTCCTGACGATCGAAACGCCCGGCGGCGGTGGCTGGGGTACTGCAATCGGCGAGTGACTGAATGTCGAAGCCATTTCTCATCGTTGTCCACGATGCGGCGCCGCTGTTTGAAGCGGAGCTGGCGGCAATCTTCGAGCAACTGAACCAGCGAGTCGGGCCACGATTCTCCTGCGCCGTGGTTCCAAACTGGCACGACGAATTCCGCTGGGACAGGAACAGCGGCGTCGCCAGTTTGCTCAAACACTGTGATGAGCTGCTGCTGCACGGCTGGATTCATCGTCGGGCGGCGTCGTTATCTCCGGTTTCGTGGCTCGCTGGACGACCGGACGAGTTCAACGGCCTGACACCAGCGGTCATTCAGCAGCGGATTGACTGGGGGCTTGGCGAGTTGCGAGGCGCACTTGATCTCCAGCCCAACGGTATGATTCCGCCTGCGTGGCAGTTGCCGGTTAGTTCGCCGGACGTCTCCGGTCTCGACTACGTGATGAGGTTTCGGCGACTTGAATCGTGCAGCGATGCCAGCTCGGCGGTTCGGCTGGCGACGTGGTCCTGGGACTGGGGCCGGCTGCGTTTGTTCGAGTGGCCCGGTGACTGGTTCGGCAGTCTGCAGCACTGGCTCGAGCCGTCAGTCGTGCCGTGCGTCGCGATTCACCCGGTCGACGTTCCGCATGGCTGGCTGCCGCGCATCGATGGGCTGGTCCAGAAGTTTCTGGACAACGGATTCACTCCAGTCACACCTGGAGAGCTGATGGCGAGCGGGACGTCATGAAGCGGCTGGCCGATTTCATCATGCGCCGTCGGGCAAAGCGGCTTGTGCGACGGCTTCAACCTTTTCTTCCGGATCGCGGCACAGTGGCCGACATCGGCTCCGGGACAGGCCACAACGCGGAATTGCTGCGGTCTGCGATGGGGCTCGACACAATCGAGTTCGACGTCGAGGACATGCACTGGACGGGGACGCCGCCGAAGCTGATTCAGAACGGCGTTTTGCCCGCTGGAGACAGTTCGGCTGACGTGTCGCTGCTGCTGTTCGTGCTCCAGTATCCAACCGATCCCGCAGCTTTGCTGGCTGAGGCCAGACGAATCACGCGAGGCAGGATCATTGTGGTGCAGTCGACGTTCGACGGGCCGCTCGCGCACGCAGTGTTGCGCCTGCGTGAGTTCTTCTACGGGCGGTTTGGATTCCGTCTTGCTCGCTGGGCGGGGCTGATTTCTGCGGGACACTGCCCCCTTTCTCCGACTCATTATTTTTCGAGAGACTCTCTGGTGGCGGCGTTCGAGGCAGCGGGCCTGTCGGTTGAACATTTCGAGCCTCAGAAGAAGTTACTTGTACGACTCAGCCGGGACCTTTTCATTCTCCGTCGACGTGAATCATGACGAGCATCAGTGTTGTTATTCCCGCTCGTAACGAAGAGCGGATGATCGCCACGACCGTCCGCCATGCTCTGGCTGCGTGCGACCATTACCGACAGACGACGCAGTCCGGTAAGGACTCCTGTGAGGTGATCGTTGTCGACAATGCGAGCACCGATGGCACGCTGAGCCAGCTCGATGCCTTTCTCGCTGTCGAGGGATTCCGCATCGGAGCGTGCGCTGAACTCGGGGCGGCTCGTGCCCGGAACCTGGGAGCCGACCTTGCATTCGGGACGATTCTAGTTTTCGTGGATGCGGACACGTTGATCCCGGCTGACGCACTCATTCAGATCGTGAAGAGCTGTGGCCAGAGGCCGGCAGTTGCCGGATTCGGATCGTTGAGCAATCTCGATGGTGGAGTCCGATCGAACCTGTGGTGGGCGTTCTGGAACGCGGTCAGGTTGCTGCCGCTTGCTCGTGCCAAAGCAATGCCGGCTCTGATGTTCTGCACGTCGGCAGCATTTCAGACGTACGGGCCATTTGATGAAACGGTTGCCATCGGTGAGGAGTGGCCGATCCTTGCTGGGCTCTACCGGGTTTCGCGGCGCGACGTAATTTACGCCCGACATATCGTGGGCCGATCATCGAGCCGCCGGATGGACCAGATGGCGTTCGGCTACTCCCGCACGTTTCTCAAGTACGTCTGGGCGATCCTCCATCGCAGCGGTCGGATCCACTACACGGACAGGATTCGATGAGCCGCCTGCTCCACAAGTTCCGGCTCTGGCTGGCGAGAAGACTTGCCGCGGTCGAGTTGCATCACTGTGAGGAACCGAGCGATGCCGACACGGTGGTCCGTAAACGGCGCTCGCTGCTCTCGCGCTTTCTGATCCCGTCTGGCAATCTTTATCTGCGTTTGATGGAAGCCGACAGTTTCGTCCTCGCAGAGACAGCCTGGCATCGCTGGGAAGCAGTCGTCAGCGGAGCACAGTCTGACGGTCGCGAGGTCCTCATACCAAGAGTTCGCGGTGAGGTCCTCAGCACAGTCCTTCAAAGTCAGAAGCATTCGTTTGAAGAGAAACGCGAGGCCATTCGACTGGCGATGCAGGCGCTGCGTGATCTGCATTCGCGACAGGTCAGTCTGGATGGCAGCCTTTGGATGCTGAGTCACGGCGACGCAACGGCTGACAACGTGCGAGTCGACCTCGAAGCTGGCACTGCCGGCTGGTTCGATTTCGACATGCGACATCGAAGCCGACTCAGTGATCGCTGCCGCCATGCCGACGATCTGCGAGCGTTTGTCTCATCCTGCGCAGCGATCTCATCGGAACCGGTCGCGGAATTCTTCGCCGTGCTGATCGCGTCGCACTGTGACAGTGACACGCGATGCGAATTCGTAACTCGCCTGCAGAACGAGTGGCAGAGACCGACCTGCTTTCAGCTGGCGCAGGCTCCGCTTCCGTACGACCGCTATCACGTGTTCCGAGCGACGTTGCTGGAGCTGCTCGCGAAAGAGTGACGGCGTCCGACGTTTCCGGATGTCCGCACGTGACGCTGAGATCGCAGCTTCGTGAGTACCGAGTCAGTGTCGCAACGTCAGT
>JAPOLP010000876.1 GCA_029977045.1 Planctomycetota bacterium | reverse complement strand
TAAAGCGATACTGCTGGCGACTGTTTGCCGCAAACTTACTCTCCCGCTTGCGGGAGAATCGCGGTCTCTGCCGCGCAGAGGGCGATTGCATTGGAAACGTCACCCGTTGTGCCCGACGCCGAAAGTAATTCCTCAGGTTCACTCCACAGAGTTGGCAGCCGAGACGTGCGGAAACCCTCCACGCGGCTGAGACCGCGACCCTCCCAGAGGGCGGGTGAAGTCAGACTTTGTCTATCGTTTTGTCATCTCGTGACGTCATGCGATGCCGCCCATGCCTCACGAGTCAGTCGGTAAAACACATGCGGCAGATCGGCGTGGTCGCCGGTTCGTTCGAATGTGAAGCCCAGTTTCTGCATGACGTTCTGCGAGGCCTGATTCGTCGTCAGCGTGTAGCAGAGCACGCTGGAGAGCCGCAGGTCTTCCAAGCCGGCTCGCAGGATCTCTCGCGACATTTCGGTTGCCAGCCCCTGGCTCCAGTAGTCCGGCATCAGCGCGTAGGCGAGTTCGGTCTCGTGCTGACCGTCGAGTTCGACGCGGCGCAGGCCGGCTCGACCGACGAACTCACTGGTTTCGCGGGAAAAGAACACCCAGATGCCGAAGCCGTGTCGGTCCCAAAGGTCGAGATTCCAGCGCAGTGCCCGGTCGACCATCTCGTCTGACAGCGTCCCGCCCAGCGTCGCGCAGACCTGTTAGTTCTGAAACATCCGGCGCATCAGCGGGCGATGAACTTCGTCAAGCCGCTCGCCACGCAGCCGGGACGTCATGAGCGTGTCAACGTTGCGTTGGCCGGTCATTCGCGATTGCCTTTGAGATGGGCGGCAACTCAGTCCCAGTAGCCGCCGAGCGAATGATCGAACTGCACCTCACTGCCGCGCAGGTCGGCTCGTACCTTGCCGTCGGCGAAGACCGTCTGCCCCATCACGATCGTCCGGACCGGCCAGCCAGTGAGCGACGCTCCGTGCCAGGGACTCCAGCCGCACTTCGTGAGCTGGTCCTCGTTGCGAATCGTCTGCGTCAGGTTCATATCGATCAGCGTCAGATCGGCGTCGTAGCCCTCAGCAATCCGCCCCTTGCTGACCATGTCCCAGACGCGGGCGGGAGCGTCGCACATCGCCGCGACAACTCGTTCGAGCGTGCAGTGCCCCTTGTTGACCTGGTCGAGCATCAGAGCCAGTGAGTTTTCGACAGCCGGCAAGCCGGATGGCGACTTTGGATAGGCGACGTTCTTCTCTTCGAGCGTGTGCGGTGCGTGATCGGTCGCGATGACCTGAATCCGGTTCACGACGAACGCCGCAAACAACGCCTCGTTGTCGGTCTTCGTCTTGACGGATGGGTTCATCTGGACGAGCGACCCCAGCCGCTCGTAGTCGTCGACGTTGAAGAACAGGTGATGCGGACAGACTTCGGCGGTGATCAGGCCACCGTGATCGGCCAGCAGGGCGATCTCGTCCGCCGTCGAGACGTGCAGCACATGAAACCGGTGACCGTGCTTCTTCGCGAGACCGATCGCCCGCTCCGTCGCAATCCGTGCCGCTGCGTGGTCACGTACACTGGAATGGTCGAGGTACGACTGAAAACCGGGGCCGTCTTCGATCCGCTGCCGGTTGGCTCGGACGGTCGTTTCGTCCTCGCAGTGAGCACAGATCGGCAGCGTCGTCTCGGCGCAGATGCGTTCCAGAGCCTCCTGCTCGTCGACCAGCATGTTGCCGGTGCTCGACCCGATGAAGATCTTGATGCCCGGCGTTCGCTCGGCGGCCTGCAGTTCCGCGACGTTCTCGCACGTTGCCCCGACATAGAAGCCGTAATTGACAACCGACTTGCCCGCGGCCAGAGCCAGCTTGTCGTGCAGAGCCGCGACGCTGGTTGTCGTCGGATTCGTGTTCGGCATTTCGAGGAACGTCGTCACGCCGCCCTTCGCACAGGCCAGGCTCCCCGTGTGCAGGTCTTCCTTGTGCGTGAGTCCCGGGTCGCGGAAGTGGACTTGATCGTCGATCACGCCGGGAATCAGGTGCAGCCCCGAGGCGTCGATGACTTCATCCGCAGACGCAGTTTCCGGCGGATCAATGGCAAGAATCTTCGAGTCCTCAATCAGCACACTGGCCGGTCGAGTTTCATCAGGAAGAACGCAGGTCGCGTTCCGAATCAGCGTCCGCATGACAGCTCCTTCCAGAGCAAACGTGGTGGCAAGGTCGGCGGACGATAGCTGATCGCACCGCGTGTTTCATTTGGTCAAACGGGCGCCGAACGACGACTGCGGCACTTGATTGCGTCGGCATCGAATGGCGCTAGACTTCGATCCGCGCTGACCGATGTGACATCCCCGCGCTCACCTGCGAACCTTCAGGGAAGACCAATGCGACGAATGATCGGCCCCGCCAGAGGGGCATTCTGTGCTGCAGTTCTGGGCCTGCTGACGACGACGTTTTCAGCGTCGGCGGCTCATCCGGTGGTCCCCGGCGTTGAGCGACTGCTCAATGGAGCCGAAGCCGCAACACCCGAGCAGCAACTGGCGGCGGGCCGCGTGCTGCTGACCGAGCTGAACTGCGTTTCGTGCCACAAAGCTACTGGCGAAGCCGCTCAGCAGCTCAAAGCCAAGCCTGCTCCGGTACTCGATCAGGTCGGCGGGCGAGTTCAGCGGGGCTGGCTGGCAAAGTACCTCGCGTCGCCGCACGACGTGAAGGCGGGGACGACAATGCCCGACGTGCTCGCCGGACTGACTGCCGAGCAGCGCAAATCTGACGCCGACGCGCTGCTGCATCTGCTCGCGTCGACCGGGCAGGCCGCCGAAGCAATGGGCGATTCCTCAGCCGTGCAGCGCGGCGAGAAACTGTTCCACGAAATCGGCTGTGTTGCCTGCCACGATCCACAGGGCACCGACGCGAAGCCAATCGCCGGCTCTGTGCCGCTGGGAGCGATCGCCGAGAAGTACACGCTGCCGACTCTGACTGCCTTCCTGAAAAATCCGCTGGCTGTCCGTCACGGCGGGCGGATGCCGAACCTCAAGCTGAACGATCAGCAGGCTCGCGACATCGCGTGCTTCTTCTTCCGCGACGTCAAGATCGCGACAAATCTCTCGTACGCCTACTACGAAGGCGGCTGGGACACCCTGCCGTACTTCAAGTCGCTCAAGCCAGTGACGACCGGTAAATCGAGCGGCTTTGATGTCGGCGTCCGCAAACGGGACAACGACTTCGCCCTCGTTTTCACCGGCTT
>JAPOLP010000762.1 GCA_029977045.1 Planctomycetota bacterium | reverse complement strand
GCAGCTTCGCGTCTTCGGCGTTGCGGCGCAGCGAGTCGAAGCGTCGCAGCAGGTCACGGCGGCTCTGAAAATGATCGCGCTCGACAAACCGCAGCTTCATGCTGGCCAGGTCTTCGCCGTCCGCTTTGACCTGGTTGAACTTCGAGCCCAGGTAACCGGCGTCCGCGCTGTTGTACGGACGGTGCTTCATCGTCGGAAACAGATCGACGAACGGCGGAGTGACTGGGTTCGTCGGGCCAAGCACTCGCGAAACAACGGAACCGAAGTTCGGAATTCCGTCGCGCTCGACCGTGCCCATCGACTGGCCGGTCAGGCAGTGAAAGCTGGAGTGCTCGTCACGCAGGCCGACGATCGACCGCACGACGGCGCAGCGATCGGAGACCTCAGCGAACTTCGGCATCAGCTCGCCGACCAGCATCCCCGGCACTTTGGAGACGATCGGGACGAACTCGCCGCGGATTTCCTTCGGAGCGTCCGGCTTCAAATCCACCGTGTCCTGGTGCGAGATGCCTCCGGACAGATAGACCATGATCGCGGCTTTGTTCGAGTGACTGCCCGTTGCCTGCTCGGCGCGGAGAACGTCGGTCAGCGAAAGGCCACCCACGGCCAGACTGCCGGCCTGCAGGAACGATCGTCGCGAAATGCCGTCGCAGAACTGTTTCATCGAGGGAACTCAATATCGGGTGAGCGAACAGATCCGCCGCTTCAGGAGGGTGGGCAAAGGCGGATCGAAGAGGCGGCCATCCTACGCGGAAAGCGATCAAAAACGCCAGATTCGGCGCCGCGCCGCCGTATTTTCGCCACGTCGCGCGGAGCAGTTGCACCGTTTGTGTGGCCGGGGCTGGACTGAGCCTGCGAAGGAAGCCCCGGATCGTCACCTCAGAAGACTGACCGACCGGGGCTTCGCTCGTACCTCGCTCCAGACCCGGCCACCCAGCAGCTTCAGCCGCCGGAAATCGGCGAGAGCAGCGTGACGGTCGTTCCGTCTGCGAGCGACTCGGTCGAGTCCGCCCGGACCTGCTCGTCCGCAACGAAGATCAGCAGCGTCGGCTGCGGCGTGTTTTCAGAGGTCAGGACCAGCCGCCGGAACGAGTCATCATGCTGCTCCGCCGCCGCCCGCAGCACGTCGGCAACGGTCGCTCCGTCAGCAACGTCCAGCGACTCGCGAGTCGTCCCGGCAGCACGTTTGATCTGAGCTGTGTATTCGACGGTGACGTTCATCAGGCAGACTCGCTGGCACAGGAGTGGAACAGAAGTAGAAATGACTTTCGACTCTGTTTGTCAGGTGTAGCGTCGCGCCATGGCGCCTGATTTTCAAATGCGATGGCCAACCACGCGGACTTATCTGACAGAAGGGAACGAAGGAAACGAAGAGGTTTGCGGCTTGAGTCCTTCGTTTTCTTCGTTCCCTTCTGTTTCAATCCGTGCCGCACTGGATGTCGACCGGACGGCTTGCGCCGTTCCGCTATCTGGTCATCCGCCGTCGATTGTTGAGGAGCCGGATCTGTGAGACTCAGGCATAGTTTGAAAATGCAGTCAGAGACTCAGGCGCTGATGTGCGGCATCCTGATGATTGCTTCCGTCGTTGTGTCGATTCCCGATAGCAGTGTTTGCGCCGACGACTGGCCGACGGCGCAGCATGACAATCGGCGGACGGGGTTTTCGGCGGAGAAGATTGACGCGGCGCGACTGCAGCCTGCCTGGTCATGGCGATCTCCGTTTCCGCCCGAGCCTGCCTGGCATGGACCGGCGAAGTGGGACGCGTGGGCGAGTATCCGCAACCTGCCATCGATGCGTAGTTACGACCTCGTGTTTCATCCGACGGCAGCAGGAGACTCAGTTTTTCTCGGGTCGTCGGTCACGGATTCGGTTTCCTGTCTGAACGCGGCGACCGGCGAGATTCGCTGGCGGTTCACGACAGACGCTCCGATCCGGATCTCGCCGACGATTTCGGAAGGCCGCGCTTACTTCGGTGCGGACGACGGTCACGCGTACTGCGTCGACGCGGCGTCCGGTGAATTGGTCTGGAAGTTTTCGCCCGGCGATGCGGCAGCTCCGCGGATCCTCAACAACGGACGATTGATCTCGCCGAGCCCCTGCCGGACGGGAGTCGTCGTTGAAGACAGTGTTGCCTGGTTCGGCTGCGGCCTTGTTCCGTGGGAGTCGTCGTTTCTCTGTGCGGTCGACGCCAAAACCGGGCGAGTCGGCTCGCCGGGGACGTTTGTCAAAACCCTGAACGGCAAAACGCTCGAAGGCTCGCCGGCCTTGTCGTCGACGCAGATCCTGTTTCCTCAAGGTCGAGTCGCGCCGCAGATCTTTGCTCGTCAGGACGGTCGCGATCTGGGCACGCTGAAGAAGAGCGGTGGCGGATCGATCGTTGTGGTGACGCCAAACGCCGGCATCCTGCACGGACCGGCGACCGACTCGCGGCGCGGCGGAATCAACGCAAGCAGCCCGCAGACGCTCGAATCGATCGCAACGTACGGACGAGGCAACTCGCTGGCGGTCAACGGCGACCGGTCATTCGTGCTGTCTGATGATGAACTCGTCGCGTCATCACTGACCGAACGGAAGGTGCTGTTCCGCGTGCCGTGCCGGTTTCCGTGCGCGATCGTTGGAGCAGGGGAGACGCTGTTTGCTGGCGGAGATGGAGAAGTCGCGGCGTTCAGCGCGGTCGACGGTCGGCTCTTGTGGACGCACTCGGTCGACGGTCGCGCGTATGGCCTTGCCGTTGCGAATGGTCGCCTGCTGGTCAGCACGGACGAGGGAGTGCTGACCACGTTCGCTGTTGACTCGTCGCTTCCGGTGTCGAGTGTCGATTCCACAAAGGCCGACGCTGCGGCTGCCGAGGTACTGTCTGCGGTGCCGGAGCCCGAGGCCGTTGACGATCAGCGGCTCCTCGGACGCTGGGTGTTTCAGCACAACCAGGTCGACGGGACTCAGGTTCGCAATCTGGCAGGAGGTCTGCCGGCTCCTGTGAAAGGTCCGCTGGCGTTCGAGCCGATCGGCAAACGGCAGGCACTGTCGTTCGACGGCAAGAGCCAGGACGTGCAGGTTGCCGCGAACTTCCGGCAGGCTCGACTGCCCGAGAAGGAACTGACCGTTGCCGCCTGGGTCCGAGTCGACGAGCCGCAACCGTGGGGCGGGATCGTCGGAGCGATTCAGGATAACGGTGACTTTGAACGCGGCTGGCTGCTGGGCTTTCGCGAGTCGAAGTTCAGCGTCGCTCTGGCCGGTGCTGAAGGTAACGGTCGGCTGACGTACCTGACGGCGAACGACGATTTCGTGAGCGGACGCTGGTACCACGTCGCGGCAACGTATGACGCCGCGATGCTGAGCCTGTTCATAAACGGTCAGCGAGTTGCGACGTCGACGCAGCAGAAGGGCGAGATTCGTTACCCGCCGCTGGCCTCGTACGAGATCGCCGCTTACCGCGACAACGACGAGCACTTCCGCCTGCGTGGTGCGCTGCACGAAGTTCGCGTCTACAACGCCCCGCTGTCGACAGTAGAAATCGCCGAGCAGTATGTCGCGCTGGCCAGCGAGTTTCCGCAGGCGCGGGAAACCTCGAAGCCGGCAGTCGGCCCGTGGCTGCAGTTCGTCTCGACCGGAAAAGCCGTTGTTCGCTGGCAGACCGCCGAACCGTGCGCGACGTCGCTC
>JAPOLP010000132.1 GCA_029977045.1 Planctomycetota bacterium | reverse complement strand
CGTCGAGATCAATCCCCTGGCCGGACGTCGAAGTATTCACGAGCTTCGGAACGGAATTACCGGGAACAGCGCTACCGATGTCGAACGCTCCTGAGCCGCCGATTTCGTTGGCGGTGATTGTCACATCGCCAGAGGTCCGGATTTCGGCGACCTCGCTGAACGGATCGGCTGCGTTGACGGTGCTGGCGGAGATGACGATCACGCCGGTCTCCGCAGAGATGCCCAGATCGCTCAGCACAACCGCTCCCGCGACAGTAATCGTGACAGTGCCCGTGCCGGCCTGACTGATAGCGAAGCTGCCGGAGCGGAACGGAATGCTCAGAGATGCCGCGTCAATGGTGATCGCTGTGCCGTCGCCGCCACCAGAAACGGTGGCTGTGGAACTGATCGTGACCGCGCCGCTGGAGTCGATATCGATCGTGTCACCGGAGATGTTCCGAGCGATCTGCAGGTTGCCACCGGTCACTGCCAGTTGGACGTTTCCATTCGCAGCTGCCGAGATCCCGTTGAGTCCGCTCGACAGTGCGCCGACCGTCAGGTTCCCGGTATTGCTGATGACGATATCGCCGCTGGTCCGCGTACGGGCGGCGAGCGAGGCGACGGCGGTATCGACCGGCGTACCGAAGCCAGCACCGATGCCTGTGTCAGCATCGAGAGTCAGCTGGTCAGCGATGATGTGCGGACCACCAACTCCGGCATCCACGATGTTCGATCCGGAAATGAGCTGGGCGTCGGTGCCGGTCCCGACCGTCGAAAAGTCCGCAGTGTCGACGGTAACAATTCCCGTAGTCGCCGAGCCAATCGTGACGAGACCGTTGGTGGAAAGCTGCGCGAGTTCTGCATCGCTGATGGACAGGCCGCCGACCGGACCGCCGACGTTGACCTGCAGCGCAGCGCTCAAGTTGGCGATGATCAGTGTGCTGGACGTGCCCGCGATGATCTGCTTTGCAGCCGTTGCGTCGTTGTTTTCGATGACAAGGTCGTCAGCGGTGATTGAGATCGCCGCGCTGCCGGTGATCAATCGAGCCCGATCGTCCGGTCCCGTCGAATCCTCGAGTGTCAGAGAACCAGTGCCGGCGTTCGCGGTAATCGCCCCGCTGCTGGTCGAGACGTCGTTGCCCGTGCTGACGGTGATTCCGACGCCGCCCAGAGTGACCGTGCCGGCGCTCGTGGCTGTGACATCCGCGTTGATTTCGAGTGATGGGCCGACACCACCGGACACTCCGACTGCCTGCAGGGAGATGCTGCCTCCGGAGCCTGCAGTCACATTGTTATCGATCGACAGAACACCCGTTGCCGCGCCGCCGCTGACGGCCGTCACACTGATCGATCCGTTGCTGGTTGTGAGCCCGGAAATGAGGTCAACGGTGCCGATGCTCAGGTCGTCGATGTCGACAACGGTAATGCTGCCCGCTGCTGTTGTAGCGATCGCCAGAGTGTCAATGTCGTTCAGTTCGGGGAGCGAGACTGCGCCCTTGGCATTGATCGCGAGGGAGGGAACATCGACCGTCCCGCCCGCGGCGGTCGTCACTGAACTGTTGGTGATGAGGTGCAGCGTCGAAATGTTCGACGGGGCGATTGCCGCGCCAACGGTGATTGCCCCGGTAGTTGACGAGCCCAACTGCAGGACGTCGGCGGTGATCGCGTCGAGTTCTGACGCGGACAGTGACAGCGAACCTGCGGGATTGGTCCCGAGAGTCAGCGTGCGACTGGCGGTGTTCGACCGAATGTGGGTTCGACTGTTGCCTGAGTTCACCGAGGCTGCGGCGTCGATTTCAATACTGTCGGTAACGACCGTCAGAAGCTGATTGTCCGTTGCGAGCGAGGCTCCAGCAGCGAGTGTCGTGTCTGTCGCGTTGGCGATTGTCAGTGTCGAATCCGTGCTGATTGACGCGTTGGCGGCCAGTGCTGCTGTTCCGGTCAATGCGAGGTCGAACAGTCCCCCGACTCCCGTGGCGTCGATGGTGCTGCTGTTGCCGAGCGAGAAGTTGCGAACGGTATTGAAGTCGACGACTCCGCCATTAGTGACGATGTCGACGTTGCTGCCGATAAGAATGTCGCGGGCCAGATTCGCGATGACGTCGCCAGTCCCGGCATTCTGAATATCGTTGGCGGCACCGCTGTCGTTGATGATGAGGTCGGTGCCGACGTTCAACGTGATGTCGCCCGCTCCGCCGGAAGCGATGATGCGTCCTCCGGCGACCGTGATGTGGTCGTCATTGCCGCCGTCGTTGGTTGACGTCAGCGTGATGTTGCCGCCGCCTGAGTTCTCGATGTCCTCAGTAACAGTCAGAGGGCTGGACACTGTCAGGACGATGTCGCCCCCGGTGGCTCGCACGCCGACGATGTCATCGGCATCGCCACTGGCGACACCAACCGTCAGGCTGCCGTTCGACTGGATGTACACGCCGCCGGTGTTTCCGTCCGCTTCGAGACGCGAAACCGTCGTTTCAAACGGGTCGAGCATTGACCCGATACCCAGCCCAGCGGCGACTCGCAGTTCGTTCGCAGTAACGCTGACGGAAGCGCCGGATGCGTCAATCAGCGAGCCCGCAGCGAGCAACGTGACGCGGTCATCGACCGCCATCACGCTGTTGACGGTAATGTTGCCGGACCCTGTCGTTTCCAGACGAACGTCCCCAGCCCCGCCTGCCGTAACTGCCTGTGCAACCAGATTGTTGCCCCCGATTGATGCTGACACATTGCCGCTGGTCGTCATGACGTTCGTGAGCGTGACGGTTTCCGTCGAGCCGAAGATCCCAATGGCGTCCGCAGCGGATGCCGTGATGCCCGCGCCGCCGGTGCCGACTGAATTCAGGTAAACGCCACCACTGGCTGATGTCGTCGCAGAAACTGTCGTCGCGTCAACCTCGATCGCAGCATTGACTCCGTCTGCACCAATGCCGGTCACCGAGCTAAGCGTCAGCGTCCCTGCCGTGATGTCAGTTGTTGTTGAATTGTCGCGGTCAGTGATCGCCCCTGTCTGAGCGGTCAGAACGACTGCATTCGTGCCCGCGTCAAGATCGCTGACTGCGATCGATCCACCGTAAACGGTCAGGTCAGTTGTCGTTGCCGACAGATCGACGCCATTGATATCGACGGCACCTGTCCCCGTTCCGGCACGACCGATGATCAGCGACGGTGCAGAGACAAAAGCAGACAGGTCTCCAGGAGTAAACGTGCCGGCTCCCGTACCAAGACCGATGGTGTCCGTGTCGTCGTCAGGCCTCAGTGTGACGGTACCCGTCACGGAGATTGATGCCGCTCCTCCAACATCAACATCATCAGCCGTAATCGTCAGAGCTGCTGCCGACAGCGTACTGTTCAGCGAAACAACTCCAGTGGTGTTTGTCACAACCACGTTTCCCGAACTCGCAATCTCGCCGTCGAAGTCAACGTTCGCGGCGGAACTAATCGTGAGGCTCGTGATGTCGGGAGGAGAACCAGACGATGTCCCCAGCAGCCGAACATCTCCACCGCCCGGGTTGAGTATCAGGTTGTCGGTACGAAGGGACGTGATCTCGATGTCGCCGCCCGTTGTGGTAAACGTGCGGTTGCCCACAATCGTCGTTTCCTGCCCCAGGGAGATACCGTTGGGAGCTGTGACATTGGATGTAATCAGAACCGAGACGACGTCAGCTGTCAGCGAGGCGTCGCCAACCCCGACGAATGCCGCGCCGATGGAATTGCCATCCGTAATCGTAAGCTGACCGCTGCCCATGGGGGCAACGAGAGTCACTGGATCGTTGAACGTAATCGAACTCAGCGTGATCGAATGCTCTCCATCAGCACGCCCAATGTTGATCTGCCCGAATCCGGTCCCCACGGCGTTTGCCGATACCTTTACGGCGTTGGGGATATAGAACACGGTCGGATCCGTTTTGACTCGGCTCTGAGTGATCGCCTGAGTCGTACCGGTCGGGATCAGGTTCAAAACTCCGCCCGGGCTGCTGACACGGTTGTACCCCTGTCCGTCGACTGCTTCGAGGCCAACCTGTCTCGCTTCAAAAGTGAGCGTACCGCCGTCTGACGAAACCACACTTGCGATCGATTGGTTGAGCGTGATGCCGGAAGTACCCGCATTCAGACTCACGTCGCTTCCATTTGTGCCTGCCAGCGATGCCTGGACGGAAATCGAGCTGTCGTGCGTGGTGATCGACAACGGGCCGGAGTCGACGGCGATCCCAACGACTGCCGTCGCGTTTCCGTCCGACGTAACCTGGAGTGAATTCAGTGTCGAAGCCGTACCCGACGAAACAAAGGTCGCATTTGAACCACCGGCATCGAGAATCAGGAGCGGGATACCCGCCGGATCCGTCACTCCGTCCAGAACAATCGACGTGGCATTCGATCCGCCAATATTGACCGAGGTCGTCGCCGTGATCTGATCGAGTTCGGCGTCGGTCACCGTGAAGTCGGCAGCCACTGCCGTACCAACTCTGACGCTGCTGGCGCCGCCTGGTGCCAGCGAGACGGAATCGGCAGTGATCGTATTGTTGATCGCAACGTCGTCTGCGGTAACCGATATATCTCCAAGCGCACCGCCAGCTCCAATTGTTCCATTGAGCGTAACGAAACCGGCAGAGCCCGCGTCGATCGTCAGGTTGCGAGTTGTTGCGTCGTTGTCGACAGAGCCGTCGAGCGTGACGGCTGCTCCGGTCGATGCCCCACTGTTGGTCGTGTTAAACACCGCGTCGGTCATCAGTGTGATTGCCGCGTCGATGCTGATCGTGCCGCCTTGTGTGACGAGATTACCTGCCAGATCGAACTGGCCAGCTGTGATGTCGATCGTTCCGGTCGCGCCAACACCTGTGATATCGCCGTTGAAAGTCAGCGTTTCCAGTTGGCCGTCTGTCGCCAGCACTCCGTTGCTCAGAAAGTCGAAGGCAGTGTCGAACGTTACGCTTTGAGTGCCGGCTGCCGCCTGCAGTTCGATGCTGGTCACCCCCGTGTAGTTCGTTGCTGCGAGGCCGGTCCCGGAGACCTGAACCTCATTTGGAGCAACTGCTGTGACCGTGGCGGTGTCACCGTTGGCCTGCAGGTCGATCAGCAGGTTCGCTCCCGGAGTCACATTCACCGACAGCACGACGCGTTCTTCGAGACGCGTCAGGCCGAGCTGCGTGAACGGGGCCGGCTTTTTCTTGAGCTTGCCGTCCGCTTTGCGGCCTCGCGAGCGATGGACCAGCTTTTTCAGCCAGGAAGAGAGAAGCATGATCGGCTTCCTCAGCGGTCAGTCGCAGACTGCTCGGCGCAAACTGAGGAAGCAACAGCACACACCACGACGTCGCCACTCTGGTACCGTGAGGGCGCATCGCAACGGCAACTGCAAGCTCCGCAGGCGAACCGCGGACAGACAGACTAACTGACTCAGAGAATAAAAAAGGGAAACAACACCATCTCGACACTTCTGAACTCCCACTGCCCAGCAGCCATGCTGCGACGAAACCGTTCGCCGCGCAGCTCAGAGTTCATTCCGCATCGAACAATGTGGCGAGTCCGTCGCCAGCGACATCCCTGTCAGCGCAGTCGTCTTGCCTGCGTCTCAAGTGCTCCAGCGGGAAAAGACGATCTGCCAACCCGTCGGCCAGCAAACCCTCGCGCTGTCACGTCTGAATCCTGTATGTCTTCTTAGATTGTGAGTGCTGCGCAGCCTCTCAACTGCCCGGCAATGACCAATCGAGGACGATTGGCCGCAACCTGCTATGAGAAAAGAAGTTCGATCACTTCACCCAACAGAAAGCCCGGAATTATCGGGGCGGTTTCCGTGCAAAGTCAAACTCCGCTTCTGAACAGTAAAGTCGCCGTCTTCTGCGCAGACTGGTGCGTGTGACCGCCTCACAGAGCGCGAAGAACCGTTCTATCCTGGGCCACAAGGACGACAACTGACGCTTCTGTGCCAGCTTCGATCGTTCTGCCTCGTGAAATCAGTCGGAAAGTAGCGAGCGAAGCGATTGTGCGTGCCGCCAGTGTTAGAGGACGGCACTCTGGCCAGGCTCCCACGATTGCGAACTGTGCGGGAATGTCAGGACGTTTGGGAAATCGCCAGAAAGACAGTTTCAGCGCGTTGTCCCGTCGGATGCTGTTGTGGACGCGAAATCCGGCGTTGGAGACCGTCAAAATGCCTCGCGAATCGCGCTGTTGTCGAGGTCGCCGAGTCCGAGATCGATGAGTCCTTGAAGCAACTCCGCGTGCAGTTGAGACAAGGGAAGTTCTCGCCCGGCTTCGTGGGCTGTTTCGAGGATCAGGCCGACGTCCTTCGCGTGCTGCCGCAGCCGGGCCTCGGGAGCAAAGTCGCGTTCGATCATGCGTCGGCCCTTGATGTCCATGACGCGTGACGCGGCGGGGCCGGCTGCCAGGATCGCAAGGACCGACGCGGCGTCGAGTCCCTGGGCTTCCGCAAACGCGAGTCCCTCGGCCAGCACCGCGCGATTCAGGCCGAGGACAAGATTCGTCACGAGTTTCATTCGCGAGCCGCTGCCCGGCAGGCCAGTATGAAACAGCCGGCTCGACAGTCGTTCGAGCGTCGTTCGGCAGCTTTCAAAGCCATCATCAGTCGCGCCGCACATGATGATCGCGTCGCCTCGCCTCGCCTGCTTGCTCGAACCGCCAACCGTGGCGTCGAGGTACTCGACACTGGCAGCCCCCAGCAGCCCGGCAGCCACTTCCGCGTCGGTCGGCGAACCGGTCGTCGTGTCGATGATCGCGGTCGCCGGTTTCAGGTGTGGCTGCAGATCGTCGATGACCTGCCGACCGATGGTAGACGTCGGCAGGCTGAGAATGATCTGCTTGCAACCGGCAACCTGCGGTAGAGATTCCGCAACCTCGCCGTCGCTGCGCACAAATCGGTCGCACGCATCGCGGTCGATATCGAAGCCGAGAACTTCGATGCCCTGCTCGATCAGACGCGAGCCGAGGGCTGAGCCGAGCAGGCCAAGACCGATCAGCCCGATCGTCTGCTGCTCGGCAGGTGACGCAGTAGTCGTCCTGGGTGCCTGCTCGATACTCACGGCTGTGGCTCCGTTTAATCGTCGCTCGAAGCGGTATCAGTGACTGGCTGCTTCTGCCGGGCGGGATAGTTCACGAGCAGAATTCCAACCGCGATCGATGCCCCAGAGATGAACAGTGCCGACGAAAGCGGGTCGCCGCGCAGCAGCACGGCGAAGAGAACGCCGAACAGAGGAGTCGCAAAGCTGAAGACAGCGACCTTTGAAGCCGCGTGTTTCTCCAGCAGGCGAGTCTGCAGCGCGTAACACAGTCCGGCAACGGCGAAGCCCTGATAAGCGATCCCCCCCCAGGCGGCCCGCATTCCGGGATCGCTGAATTCCAGCAGCGTCGACGGATCGAAGTGCTCGAACGTCAGCGCGACGACGGCGAACAAGACGACGCCGAAGACATCGTGCCAGAAGATGAAACGGTCGGGAGCGATGCGGGCAACGGTGGTCTTTGTGTAGCTGATCTTGCCGCCGAGAATGAACGCGCTGAGCAGCAACAGCAGGTCACCATTGAGCGACGCAGACTCAGCAACCTCAGCCGAGTGAGACCGGGCGGTCGTCATCAGAATCAACACCGCTCCTGTCGCCGCGAAGACCAGTCCGAGACTCTTGCGGATCGACAACCGATCGTGCCGGGTGACGAAGTGGTCAATCGCGACGACCCAGAAGATGTAGGTGTTGATGAAGATTGAACCGTGCGACGCGTTCGACTCGTGAACACCCAGCGTGAACGTGCCGATCTGCAGAAACAGCAGAACGCCGCCGATCAGCATCGGACGAAGTTCGCCGGGATTGATCCTCAACGACGTACCGTGCAGCCATGCCCAGGCGGCCATGAAGATCGCCGCCAGCGTGAACCGCAACCCAGCGACAGTGATCGGCGGCAACAGGTCGGTCGAGAAGCGAACGGCCGTCGGCGTTCCCGCCCAGACGACGACGGTCACCATGACGAGCAGCACCGACGTCAGCGTCAACGGCTGCTGCCCGCTGAGTCCGGGAGTGTCAGGTTCCAGTTGCGGGGCCGTCGACACGGGACACTCACGGGGCTGATGACGCAAGACTCTGCAGCGAAGGGTTGCTGCGACGCTTCCAGATGAAGCCGTCGAGAATGTAGTGCGTGACCTGCGGCACAGCGAGCAACGGCACGAGCACCGCCGCGTAGTCGTCCGCCTGCCACCCTGCCCCGAACAGCCACGCCCGTTCGTGCCAGACGCCTCGATCCCACAGCAGTTCTTCCACAAACGCGAGTGCCCATAGCGTTGCGAAGAAGACGAGGATACGGCGGAATCGCGAGCCCCCATCCGTAGGCCGAAACAAGCTCCGCGCCGTTCCGGCACTTGCGTCGCGTTGCCCGTCGTCGGGCTTCGAACCTCGAGACCACGACCAGAAAACGATCACGAAATACGGCACCCCGTGAATGACGACGTTGGTCACCGTAAACGCGTAGTCCGAATTGAACGTGATGATCCCGACGTGCCAGCAAAAGGCAGTCGTTGCGACGACGATGTCCTTGCCCGGATTCCACTGCCCGAAACGGAAACCTCGCCCGAGCAAACGCGCGAAGTACGCCAGCAGGGCCATCCAGTAAACCGGTTCGAGCAGTTGCTCAGCAATTTGCGGCACCGCCAGGAAGTCGTGACCCGAATCAAGAAACCAGGCAAACCGCCGCGGCAGATGAGCGTGCCACCAGACCAGCGGATAAATCGTCGCGAGGTAAATTGCTGCCGAGTCGATCCAGCGCCCGAACCGCTCCGTCTCGTGACCTCGATTCCGGTACAAAGCCACCCAGCCGTACTGCTGCCGCACGAAGTGGAACACCGCGAGGTACGCGAGCAGTCGCCAGAAAACCAGCGAGCCGTACTCCGAGTACACCGCCCAGCCAACCGCGAACGAGATGACCGGCGTGAGCAAGTAGAGACCGCGACGCCGTCGAAACTCGACGGGATCAAAGTAAACGCGGAAAGCCGTTGCCCAGACGTGGGCGACATCAATCAGCAGAATCGCCGTCACCCAGGTCCACTCGGGTGAGTCACCGTGCAGAACTCCGAGCTGATGCCCAACCGCAAGCAGCAACAAAGAGAGCAAAGCACTGCCGAGAAAGGCGGCCAGATCGACCGTCGGCGAAAACAGCCAGGGAATCCTGATCCGGTGGTTCGCAGGCGTCGGCACAGCCTGCTCTGGACCGCCGCCTCTCAGGCATCGCTGTCTGGGGTTCACGGCTCAGCGAGTTCACGAACTGCTCGCTGTGCCTCAAGACGTATCTTGATCTCTGGATGGCCGTCAGCGAGCTTTGCCGCGCGAGACCTGGCGTCTGATCGCTGCTGCTCGGTGAGTTCTGTCTTGAGCTGGATCAGCATTGGCAAGGCGTTTCCAGCAATCAAAGTCTTTACTGCGTCTTCAGCTTGTGCGTTGAGACGCCTTTCCTGGTCATTGTCGCCGGGCATTTGTGACGGTTCGGCTCGGACCATCGCATCGTCCAGAGTGCCCAGCAATTCCGGCACGCCCGCCGTGTCCTGGAATCGCCCCAGTGCTATCGCTGCATTCACTCTTACCAGAGAGTCTGGGTCTTCAAGAGCCGTAAGAAGACGCTGGCGGGAAGCGTCACCGGGAAATACGCCCAACGCATAAACGCAGGCCTGTCGGATCAGCGGTTCAGTTGCTTTCGACGCGTCGATGAGAGCGTCGGTGATGCGGGGATCTGAGAGCGGCGCACCACCTTCGACAGCACGCCCCCCGATCACTGAAAGTGACCGAGCTGCGGTTACGCGAATGATCTCCGGATATTCAGAACTCGTGGCTCGGACCAGTCCGGGAATAGTCGATTCGTGGGTGTCGAGCCAGCTCAGCGTGCGCGTAACAAAGTCCAGCTGTTGCAGGTGTTCGTCGGTTCGCGACTTCTCGTCGAGAAGATCAGACATCAATGCTGCAAACTCATCAGCGATCTGCTCGTTAGCAGCAAGATGCTGGCCATCCTCGCCCAACTCAATGTCGGCCCGCAGCATCTGGGCGAGTCCGTTTGCGCCGCGCCAACGCCTGTGTTCGTTTCCGCTGCTGAGTTCCGTGACCAGTTGTCGCCAATCCTGCTCGCTGGCGGATAGCTGACCGAACAGAGCCCAGATTCCGATCACCGCTGCGACAATGATCGCCGGGACCAGAAAGAGCTGCATGATGAAGCTGGCTGACGGCGGTTCGACTGGCGGCAACTCTTCCGGGAGCGAGCCGGGAGCGGATGCTTCAGCAATCGCCGATTCGTCAGCGGAGACTTCTGGTTCTGGAGCAGCTTGTTCGTCCATTGGACTGGTCTCGAAAGGAGATTT
>JAPOLP010000353.1 GCA_029977045.1 Planctomycetota bacterium | reverse complement strand
CAGTGGCCGCGGAGAGCGCCAGCCAAAGGGAATTCCACATGGCCTGCACCATGGCCCGGTTGTTCAACAGGGCTTCGTACCAGCGCAGGCTCAGGCCACCCCATTCGTAACCGGTGCGGGAATCGTTGAAGGAGAATACCACCAGTACCACGATAGGCACGTAAAGCAGCAGATACACCAGCGTCATCCCGAGAACTCCCAGCGTGTTGCGTTCCGCAATCCCTGGGACAGACTCAACCGCCGCGTACAGCTGCGTACCCAGTTCCTCAATCCCGCTGCTTGAGATGCGCCGACGGCCCTGCGTTTCCGTCGTGTCCTCTTTCGGCTGTTCGAGCAGAGCCTGCAGAAAGGTTCCCGCTTCTTTCCAGCGGGAAATCGGAGTCTGGTCGAGCGCTATGCCGAGCACGGACACTCGACCGCATCCATACGAACTACGGGACAGCAACGTTCCTTCGAGTCCCGATGCCAGAGTCTTTGCGTTTTCGTCAGCGATTATCGTCCCCCAGTGACGACCGGACACGGGAATACTCCAGCTACTGGAGATCAGCGTCTCGAGTCCTGTCAGGTCACTGAGAGTCGTGGCGGTTAATGTCGCCGACGGCAGCGCCCACGCCCCAACCTCGCCGTCTTTCAACGTTGTGTTGATTCGATTCTGAGCGATGGAAACCAGATCGCGATGAACGCTCCGCAGCGCGTCCCGCAGTTCTCGCGACTTCGCAGGTTCAAGCTTCAGTGCGTCGAGCACTTCCGGAAGCTCGCCCAGCGGCTTGTTGAGTAACTCCGGGATCCCCGCGTCGAGGACGCCTGCCTTCTCGGTGACGCCCAGCGCAGCGAGCACGCCACTCAGTGGTTCCTGGTGGAGTGCCCGCAGACCGCCAGCATCCAGCAAGTCGAAAATCGCGCTGACTGTCTCGCCGGGAGTCCGTGCCACCAGCGTTCGCGATCCGACACCAGTGGCGAGCACCAGATGGCCGCCCTGGCTGACCCACTGCCTGATCGCATCACTCTGGTTCGGCGTCAGATCGAATTCGCGGGAAAGAACGATTGTGCGATAAACCGCCAGAGTGCGCCAGTCCGTCGGAAACTCCTCAGCGTTGACCCGTGAAGCTTCAGCTCCGCCTTCTCTGAGTTCCGCCAGCAGCGCTGCACCCTCGTCGGAATCGGCAGCCGTATCGCCATCGCTTGCGGCAACGGCACCGCCTGAAAAGCCACCGCAGAACAGGGCCGTTGGAGTCGAATGTTTCACGACCCGGAAGTCACCGTCGCTGCCGGGCATCGCCGCCGACAGATAACGACGGGAATCAAGAACGGAATTGTCGCCGACACTCACAACGCGAACGGTCAGCGTTGTCTGCAGCCGGCCCGGTTTAATAAACAGATCGACGGTACCGTGCTCGACCGGGCTGATCGCTTCCGAGGAATAGATCACCGGGTTCCCGAGCGGGTCTGCAGTGACGGCCTCGACGCGACACTCGCCCTCGCCGGTCACTGCCACACGAACGCGAGCCCAGGTACCTGGCTTCATGAGCCCATCAATGCCCAGCGAAACGTCACCAATCGATGCCCCTTCGGCAGCTGCCACATCTGCTGAGTTCGACGAAACCGCCGCCAGCAGCAGGCACAGCGTGAGCAACGGCGGCATCCGCTGCCAACCCCTGAAATCAAACATCACCACTCCGAAAGATCGGTCCAGACAACAGCCCACAGGCTGGAACGGAAAAAACTCGCAGCCTTAAACCAAGGCCGAATGAAGACTCTGCGAGTCTCGCAAGTTTGCCCGCCGCTCGCCAGCAATCGTTGCCCGGATCACAAATCAATCTGCCGAGACCGTTTCGTCTGGCCAGCGCATCAGTCCCGGTCTCCCGAACGCAGTGGAGTTACGGAGCGACGAACTCGTGCTCGTCGGGCCGGACAACCAGGACCGGGCAGTGAGCCTTGCGGACGACTTTTTCGGCGACGCTGCCCAGCAGCATGTGCTGGATCGGCCCCAGCCCCAGCGTCCCCATGACGATCATGTCGCAGTGTTCGGCCTTTGCGTACTCAACGACTTCGTGGAACGGCGATCCCTGGCGAGTCACCAGCTCGACTTTGACGCCCTCGGCACCATGCCGACCGGTCAGCTCATCCAGCTTGCCCTGAACCGTCCGCTCGTAGGCCTCGCGGTACGACTGATCCGTCGTCGGTGCGTAAAGAATCGGGTCTTCCAGAACATGCAGAGCGATGACCTCGCCCTCAAACACGCGGGCCAGCGACAGCGCGTAGTCAAACGCCTTGTTCGACGTTTCGCTGAAATCGACCGCGACCAGAATCTTCTTAACTTCCAGCGACATGATTTCCCCTCCTTACGAGGACGGCCCGGCGGCCAGTGTTCGAGCAATTGATGTTCCACCCGACAGAGTTGTCGGCAGTGTGCGTGGAAGCCGCAAGCGTAGTCACGGCGATGTTCGTTCTGTGTCGGAATGACGTTTGCGTTGCAACTGGCTGGAGAATGTCTCCGGACCAGTTGCGATGTCCGCATCGCATCTTTCGTGGCGGAGCTGCGTCAAAATGCGATTCCGCGAAGGTGGTCGTGAGACGAATGAGCTGCGAAAACACGTTCGGGACTCGTGTTCCTGCGCGAAGACGCACACGCTGCGACTTCGCTCGATTATCATTGCCCACGACGACTGACCTCAACTGCCTTTTTCCGGAACTCTGCTGGTGAATCTGCGATCGCTTTTCGGCGGACAACTGCTGCCCGACTTTGCTCGCGGGATTCACCCTCCGCAGAACAAGTCTCTAACGCGCGAGCTGCCGATTGAAACGCTGCCGCTGCCCGAGGTCGTAGCGATTCCACTGCTACAGCACGCAGGGGCTCCAGCGGAATGCGCCGTCAGACCCAGGCAACAGGTTGAGCTGAGCGAAATCATCGGTCGCCGCGTCGCGGGTGGGCTATCAGCAAATATCCATGCCTCGGTGACCGGTACCGTGCAGGCGCTGACGGCTGTGCCGCTGCCGAATGGCCGACGGTCCCAGGCGATTCCGATCAAACCGGCGGCCTCAGAGGATGGCTCGCACGCTAACGTTTCGATCGCCGAGGAACTGTTCGGCGGCGACTGGCCAGAGGACGAAATCGCGGCAGCACAGCCGATCGACATTCTGAACGCGGTCTCTGAGGCAGGCATCGTCGGAATGGGCGGCGCGGCGTTTCCGACAGACGTCAAACTGCGGACGACTCCCGAGCGGCCAGTCGAAACGCTGCTCGTCAACGGGTGCGAGTGCGAGCCGTTTCTGACCTCCGACGATCGCCTGATGCGCGAGTTCCCCGCCGCGATCGTCACCGGCGCTCGTCTCGCCCGGAAAGCCTGTGGTGCGAAACGAGTCATCCTGGCGATTGAGAGCAACAAACCGGAAGCGGCGGACGCTCTGCGAGCGGCGGCGGAAAACTGTCCGGACTTTGAAGTCCGCGTCGTCAACACGAAGTATCCGATGGGCGGCGAACGGCAGCTCATCCCGGCGGTCTTTCAACGCGAAGTGCCCACCGGCGGCCTGCCGCTTGATCTGGGCATCGCAGTGTTCAACGTCGCAACGGCGGCTGCAGTTGCGGGGGCTGTTTTGCGAGGTCACGCAATGACGCACCGGGTCGTCACGGTCACTGGAGGCGGAGTTCGCTCACCAAAGAACCTGCTCGTGCCGATCGGAACGTCGTTTCAAACCGTGATCGACTTCTGCGGCGGCCTGGCTGCCGATGCGCGACGAGTGCTCGCGGGCGGTCCAATGATGGGCTTTACCGTGACTGACCTGTCGGCACCCGTGACCAAGGGAACGGGCGGAATCACGGTGCTCAGTGCAGCCGAGATCGACGAAGCAGAACAGACGGCGTGCATTCGCTGCGGACGCTGCATCGACGGCTGCCCGCTGGGGCTTGCTCCGACGCGCATCGCCCACGCAGCAAAAGTTGGTGATCTCGTGCTCGCTCAGAAGAATCATCTCGCCGCCTGCTGCGAATGCGGCTGCTGCGCCTACGAATGCCCGGCTCGCATCCCGCTCGTCCAGTACATCCGAGCCGGCAAGGTCGAACTGGCTCGAAGTCAGACGGAGTCACGGTCCGGATGAGCCCAGCGTCAAAACAACCAGCCCGAAATAAGTCCCCTCTCCCCCGCTGTGAACGTTTGAGCTCAGAGAGCGCTGGACTGCGGGGGAGAGGGTTAGGGAGAGGGGGATCAAAATCAACGCAGCTCATTGTCCTCTCACCCCAACCCTCTCCCCCGAAGCGATGCCATCGCCGTATTCGTTATCACAATCGGGGGAGAGGGAGCTTTGTTGCGAAGCTCAATCGTCGTACTGGCACACTTTCTTCTGAGATCAATTAGCCGACCCGCAGATACTCACAAGCTCAAACGCGATCAATGACCTCATCCCCCGACACAAACGACAGGCCGGCACTCGCTGCGGCGACGGCACCGCATCTGATGGATGCCGGGTCGACGACGCGGCGGATGATGGGCGACGTGCTGCTCGCGCTGCTGCCCGTCGTGGCGGCGTCGGTCTGGCTGTTTCGAGGCGACGCGGTGCGAGTTGTTCTGCTGTGCGTCGCTGTTGCGTTCGCGACGGAGGCGGTCGTCTGTCGGATGCGAAACCGTCTGCTTACGCTGAACGACGGCAGCGTCCTGATCACGGCGATCCTGCTGGCGATGAGCCTGCCGCCGCAATTGCCGACATTCGCCGTCTGCCTCGGAACGTTCGTCGCGGTCGCTCTCGGCAAGCAGGCATTCGGAGGGTTGGGACACAACCTGTTCAATCCGGCGATGGTCGGTCGCGCGTTCCTGATGGCCTGCTTCCCGTCGGCGATGACTCAGTGGACGTTGCCGGCGACGAGCGACGTGCCTCAGGCCGTCGATGCCGTCTCGGCGGCGACTCCGCTGGCAGCGGCAAAGTTCTCTTACGAGTTCACTGACCTAGGCCCGCTGCTGACAGGCAACGTCGCCGGCAGTCTCGGCGAGACGTCGGCGGTTGCGATCGTCCTTGGCGGGCTGTGGCTGCTGTTGCGGCGGGCGGGTGACTGGCGGCTGACGGTTGGGATGCTGGCCGGTGCGAGTATTGGAGCAATCGCCGAACTGGTACTGCGTGGCGGAGAGAGCAGTTTTGGCTGGTTGTCCCACCTGACTTCCGGCGGCATGCTGCTCGGCGCGTTCTTTATCGCAACTGACCCGGTGACGACTCCGCTGAGCAAACGCGGGCGGTGGTGCTTCGGAGTGTTTGTCGGAGCCGTCGTCATGGTGATCCGGCTCTTTGCCGGGTATCCCGAGGGCGTGATGTTCGCCGTGCTGCTGGGCAACGCCGTGACGCCGCTGATCAACCAGTGGACGATGCCGACACCGGTCGGCGGTCCGGTCAAGCCGCACGCACCAGAAGCGGAGGGACGGCATGAGTAGCTGGCTCAGACAATCCTGGCTCGTGCTGTTGCTTGCCGGTTCGCTGGGAACGGCGCTCGCCGTCGTCGAGCAGTTGCTCGAAGGCCGGATCGGTCAGCACGCTCGCGATCGACTGACGAAAGCGGTTCTCGACGTCGTGCCGGGTGGAATTCGCAGCGATGAAGTCTCGGCGGGCACGCGGCAGGTGTTCGAGGTCTTCGACGAGGCCGGACGCCTGCAAGGCCGCGCCGTCGTGGCGGAATCCGCCGGCTTCAGCGACCGCATTTGTTTGATGGTTGGTCTCTCTGCGGATAACTCGGAGCTGCTCGGTGTCGCGGTGCTCGAATCCCGCGAGACGCCGGGACTCGGCGAGCGGATCCGCGAGGCCGCGTTTCTCGACCAGTTCGCCGACTTGCCAACCAGCGTGGAACTGCAGGTCGTCAAACCCGGTCAGTCATCCGAGCAGCCGATCGACGCGATCAGCGGCGCGACGATTTCCTCGAAGGCCGTGACGCGGGCGGTCAACGAGAGCATTGCCAACATATTGCAGCCGCAAGTAACAGCGGCATCGGTCGACACACTGACTGAAGACGCGAGCAATGGAGGGCAGCCATGAGCGACGCTGCTTCGATGCCGACTGCCAGCCAGCGACTGACTCGCGGAGTACTGCCGGAGAATCCTGTCTTCCGGCAGTTGCTGGGAATGTGCCCGGTGCTCGCGGTCACGAACTCGCTGGCCGGTGCTCTGACGATGGGGCTGGCAACGACCTTCGTGCTCGTCTGCTCGAACGTCGTCGTCTCGCTGCTGCGGAAACAGTTGCAGCCGCATCTGCGGATTCTGGTCTACACGCTGACGATCGCGTCGTTTGTCACGATCGCCGACCGGTTTCTCGCGGCGTTCCTACCGGACATGAGCCTGCTGCTCGGTCCGTACAT
>JAPOLP010000003.1 GCA_029977045.1 Planctomycetota bacterium | reverse complement strand
TAAGGACCAAAACTCTCCGTTTTACCTGCTCAGCCTGCCCGTGCAGTCTTAACACCGCCGGAGTTGCCCCACATGTTCCTGACACCATGGCTCCGCTCGATTCGTACGAACACCCGCCGCCGCCGGAGTCGATCGCGGATCGCCCAGCCTCGGCTGAACGGCGTCTTTGCAACGACACCTCCTCGTACGGAGCAGCTAGAAGACCGGACGCTGTTAACTGTCATTCTGACGTACGGCGGGCTGGGATCGGGACTCGACCTGACTGAGAACACCCAGGCGACCTCGGCAGACACGGTCTCAGTCGTTCAGAGTGGGAACAGCCTTCTTGTCACTCTGCCAGCCAGCGTACGATTTGACGCGACGTCGTCAGCAGGGAACTTTTCGACGCTGATTTACCGAAACCCGGCAGGATTCATCACCACGCAACCACAGCTGGCCTCGACAGCGGAGATCACCGGCATCGGACGAAACGGGACAGGACTGTCCCTTGGCGGGCTTGATATCGATCTCGGTGACTTTGACGACCAGCTGAATATCGCGTCTCAGGATCTCAACCTGGGAAATGTCATGCTGGATGGAAGTACCGGCTCTGACATCTTCACGATCGGCGCCGCTGGCCTGAATGTGTCGACCGAGGCGGCACCTCAAACGCTGATAATTAACGAAGTGGAAGACCTGTCTCAGGTCGGGCCGGGAGGTGTGCTGGTCTCTGGTACAACAGATTTGTCTGCCACGTCTGGAGTCCAAGTCGACCTGAATGCCGCCAATAATGATTTCATGGATGTGCTCACCGTGAACTACCCGGGAGCCCAGGTCACCGTGAACGATGCCAGCGACCTCATCCTTGGCAATGTGAACGCCGTCACGGTCGACTTCACCGCGACGGGGGCTGGTGATATCACTCAAGCGGCAAATGCTCGAGTTACTGCTACGTTTGCGGCTTTCGACAGCGATACTGGCAATACAACGCTTGCAAATGCAGGCAACGTGATTCCATTTTTCTCGTTCGCGGGCAATGACGTCGTTATTACGGAATCATCAGGGGCGCCAGTCACGGTTTTCGGAAGCACTACCACCGGAGATACGACACTTACGGCCAGCGGGTTCACACTCAATGGTGCTCTGGTCACGGGAGATCTGGTCTTTGACGTCGCTGGTTCGACCACTGGGCTGGGAGACGTCGTCGAAAGCTTCTTCGGATCCATCACGGTCACGGGAGCTGGCAACTCAACGACGCTGCTTCTTGATCCGACATCCATTGTCGACCTGCCGAATGCCAATGACTTTCACGGTCCGATGGGCGTCCTGGCCATTAGCGGTGCTGATTCCGTCGACGTACGGGATGTCAACGATCTCACGATCAACATTCCAACCGTCGGTTCTACGTTAAACGTTAATGCTGGTGGAGATCTCGATCAGTTGGGAGCATCCGTCGTCACGGGGCTGACCACGCTGAGGGCCACTGGAACGCTTACTCTGAATGACAGTGGAAACGACTTCTCGTCCGTCACGGTAACCAACGCAACCGACTTGACTCTACGAGACAGCAACCAGCTTACCCTGGAGAGTGTGACCGCCCAGGGACAAGTGGATGTGACGAGCGCCGGTGGGCTGACGGTCGCTGATCTGCTGAGTGCAGGCATGGACGTCACTTTGACCGTCGAAGAAACGCTGCCAATATCGACCACCGATAATCTGACGATCAATGACGGTGTGAACGTCATCAGCGCCAATGGAAACGTGACGCTGAACGTTGCTGATGACTTCTTCACATTTCAGCGAAACACCATCTCTGCTGCTGGCGGAGCAGGCGTGATTGCCATCCAGCTCGACGATCCGGCAGGCAGTAACGATTTCACAGGCAGTACGGTGACGCTGGTCGGGACGCTCGATGCGTCTCAACTTACTGTCACCGGGGGCGACGAAGACGACACCGTTGATGCATCTGCCGTGACGACAGTTGCCGTCACGCTCTTTGGAGGCGATGGCGACGATCAACTGATCGGCACGGAACTTGACGACAGTATCAACGGTCAGAATGGCAACGACACGCTGGTCGGCGGTAATGGGGGGGACTCGCTGACGGGAGACGACGGCAGGGATTCCATTCTGGCCGGTGAAGGCGACGATGTTGTTGATGCTGGAGCGGACGACGACAGCGTTGTCGTGCTCTACGCCGGGGGAGACATAAACGTCACCGGTGGTTCGGGACGCGACCAGATTACCGTGCAGGACAGCGGTTTTAATCAGCTGGGCTCTGTGACGATTGATAGCGGCACGGAAGCTGACAGCATTCTTGTCTCACCGTTGCTGGGAGCGACCATCACGATCGACGGCGGTGATCCTGTCGTCGCGCCGGGGGACCTGCTGCTGCTGGACCTGACGAACCCGAGTCTGGGGACGGTCACTTACTACGACAACATTGATGCAACCGGGGCGATGTCGACGACGACGCCCTACCCGGTTGACGGCAGCATTACGTTTTCGGGGGCCACGTTCGGAAATATTTCGTACCAGGCCATCGAGGAACTGGCAGCCAACACGGATCCCAACCCGGTTTACAATGCGGATTCGAACGGAGCTGCGGAAGGCCTTGGCAACGGCGACACGGACAGTTTCACCATCGATCAGCAGTTCGGCCTGATCACGATTGAAGTCGACGGCAAGCCGATCGCCAAGCTGCCTCAGCTTGGCCTGAACAGCATCACGATTGAGGGCTCGTCCGACGATGACAGCCTGACCGTGAATCAAACCGGTGTGGACATCAATTTCACTGGTGGGACGGGCGACGATCAGATTCTTGTTCTGGGGAATGGCAGCAATGCAGTGACCTACCGGCCTTCCGGGACGTCAATGAGCAGCGGCTCGTTCATTCTCGGTGACATGACGAGCATCTCCGTCTCCGATCTCGAAGAGCTGCAGGTCGACTCGTTCTCTGACGTTTTCCTGACGCCATCATCGAGTAACAACAACATCGGCCTGCTGGAAGGTGTCGCGCTGGACAGCATCACGCCGACGCTGGACCTGGTGATGGACGCATCTGTTGCGAATGTCCGCGCCGCAGTCGCGACTCCTCCGACGGTGACACTGATTCCCCTGCATGTTCTGAACGTCCCGTCATTGACGGTGGACGCAGGGTTCGCAGACGGGCTCAGCCCGGACGATTCCATCATCGTGCAGAACAACGCGTTCAGGATCGATCCTGTACTCACCAGCATCGCACTGTTGACTGGTTCTGGTGCCGACACAATTGAGATTCAGGACAGTGATCTGCGCGTCTCTGGCGGAGGAAATCTGACCATTGACGGCGGTACGGCAACCGATGTTCTGCGGATTCTTGCTCAGGAAGATGCGGAAGAAGCAAACGTTGAGATCTCACTCAGTGCGATCAATGCTGTCGACGCTCAGATTACAACAACGGCTGCCGCAACGTCGACGACCGTCACGCTGGCAAACTTTGTTGGTGAGCGTGCAGAGATCGTCGGAAACTCAACCAACAATTCATTCAACCTCAGCGGCTGGGGTTCACTGGCGACAGCTGAACTGGATGGCGGCGCCGGCCTCGATACGCTGACAGGCCTCGATGTTGCAGGCACGACGAATCAGTGGACGATCACCGGGCCGAACCAAGGCGATGTTGGCGGCTTCGCGTTTACCAGTGTCGAGTTTCTGAACGGTGGCAGCGTCGCTAACGACCGCTTCACGTTTGGCGTCCTGGGGTCCGTAGACGGCCAGTTGAACGCTGCCGGGGCTGCTGGTCCGGGATCGGACGGCGGCAACGACACACTGGACTTCTCCGCGTTCCTGACACCGTTGAGCTTCCGAGTCTTTGCCGATGACTTGACCGGCTTCCTCGGAACGGCAGCAGCGATTCCAGGAAACTTCACCGGCATTGACATGATCATTGGCGGTGCCAGCAGCGATGACGAGCTGATTGGACTCGACAACGATGCTCAGTGGGAGATCGACGGAAGCAACCGCATCATCGACGTCACCGTCCTCCCGAACCGATCGATGGGTTTCAGCGGGATCGAGAGGCTGACAGGCGGAACGGCGAACGACGAATTCCTCATCACCGGGACCCAGGCGAACCGGATTACCGGCGGAAGTGGAAATGACACGCTGCGATTCACCAATGGATCGTCGACTCTGATCGGCGGGTTCAGTGGTGGAACTGGCAACGACACACTGAACTATTCCGCGTTCGCAACCGCTCGGTCGTTCGTACTGACGGGCGTGGCGACAGACGGATTCACCGGAACGGAGTCTCTCATTACTGAGGGCTACACCGGCGTTAACGTGATTCGCGGCGGCCTGTCAGCCAGCGATTCGCTGAGAGGATTGGACCGTGTTACGACCTGGACGATCAACGGGCCCAGTGCCGGTGTGTATGCCGATGCCGCTGCCGGCCAGTTGCTGCAGTTTGGCAATCCGGCCAATGCGGCTCAGGGCATCGAAAACCTGATTGGTGGAAGCGACTTCGACACGTTTGCCTTTGATCAAGGTGGAGTCGTCGGCGGCAACATCAACGGCGGTGGCGGTTTCGACACGATTACCGGTGACGACACTCGCGCTCAGATGACGTTCACGATCAACGGGGCTAACTCCGGCACCATTATGGACGGGCAGACGGCCGTCGTGGGCGGAAGTTTTACTTCTGTGGAAACCCTGGTGGGTGGTGCTGGCGACGACACGTTCATGTTCACCAATGCCGGGTCGCTGCAGGGTCCGATTGACGGCGTGGGCGGTATCGACCGAGTGATCGGCGACAATGACGGAAACGATTTTGAGCTGACGGTGAAGGACGGTGGTCGGCTGGTCGGAAAAGCCAATACCGAAAATCCGTCCGACTTGAACTTCTCAAACATCGAGACGCTGCAGGGCGGGGCCGGTGCTGACACCTTCCTCATCGACGCGATTCTTGTCGGTGATGTGATTGCCCAGGGTGGCAATGACACGATCACGTTTACGAACGACGGTCTGGCTCTCGGACGAGTTGACGGGGGAGTCGGTGTTGACACACTGATCGGCGACGACGATGGCAACCAGTTTGATATTACGGGTGACCTGAGCGGCCCAACGCCTCAGGCTGCTGTTGGAACCGGACTGCTGGCATCGAAGACGTCACTCTTCACGGGAATTGAAAACCTGACCGGCGGTGCCGGCGACGACCGCTTCGATTTCTCGGTTCTGGGCAGCATTAACGGCGTGGTCGACGGTCAAGGCGGGTCCAACGACACCGTATCCGGTGACGAGGACGGCAACCTCTTCACGGTGACGTCGCTCAACAGCGGCATCCTGAATGGCAAGCTCACCGCCTTTACGGGAATCGAAAACCTCAACGGCGGAGACGGCGTCGACTCGTTCAACATTAATGCCCGCATCGACGGAAATCTGACCGGCTTTGTCGGCCGGGATACGTTCCTTATTGGTGCTGGCGGCCAGGTGGGCGGCGACATCACGGGGAATGACTCCAACGACACAATCGATGTCCGTGGTCAGGTGGAAGGCAACATCACTGGCGATGGGGATGACGATCAGATCATCCTGCGTGACGGAGCCGTGCTGCTTGGCACGGTGAACGGCAACTCCGGCAACGACACATTTACGATTGTCGGTGCCGCCACACTCGCAACCTCATTGAACGGTGACTCCGGCGATGACCGTTTCGTGTTCGAGAACGCGGGCACGCTCGCATTCAATCCGTCGGGCGTGACGGCCAACGCGATCGTAGGTGGAACTGGCAGCGATACCATCGAAGGCGATGATGATGGCAGCGAAATCCGCATCACGGGTGCGGACCAAGGGACACTCACGGGCAAAACCGCCGGCCTGGCGACGGGTACGGACTTCATTGAAATCGAAAACGTTGCCGGTGGCGACGGAGCCGACACGATCACAATCGAATCTGCCGGCATGCTCAGCGGGTCGATCAGTGCTGGTGCAGGCGCTGACATCATTGCACTCGAGGACGGTGCTCAGGTCGCCGGAACGATCTCTGGCAATGCCGGCAATGACCTGCTGACGGTCGACTATCTTGGCGGTTATGGCCGGATGCTGACCTTCGATGGCGGAACAGGCGCTGACGACATTCAGCTGACCGGCGGTGGTGCAGGCTTCAGCGGAACTTACGATGTCGGCCCGACTCCGGACGCAGGCTTGCTGACGACTGATGACGGTGCAGCGAGCCAGCAGCAACTCAGCTTCACTGGCCTGGAGCCGATCGAGGATCTGCAGGTGCTCGACCTGCTGACGATCAATGTGACTTCCGGAAATAACACGATCAACGTGATCAATGCTCCGACAGCTGGCCAGACCGAGGTCAACTTCGGCGGAGCGTTCGAACTGATTCGTTTCCGGGACAAGACGGACGTCGTCGTCAACGCCGGTGGCGGAAACGACACCGTTAATCTGAACAACCCGAATCCCGCGACCGGCCTCGCGACGCTGACGATTAACGGCGACGCTGGAAATGACACAATCAATGCTCTGGCTGCGTCGCCTTCGGTTACGGTCAACGTGAATGGCGGTGCTGACAACGATGCTGTCGTCTTCTCGAACGGCGTCTCGATTTCCGGATCCGTCGATGGTGGTTCCGGCACTGACACTCTGAATGCTGCCGCGTTTTCGTCGGCCATTAACGTCACGCTGCTGAACAACACAGCCAATGGGTATGACGGTTCCGCAGCGGCTCTGGTCAGCGGAGGCTTCGTCGGCATCGACTCGCTCCGCGGCGGTTCGTCGATCGACACGATCAATGGACAGAATGAAAACACGACGTGGGCTCTGGGGCCGAACACGATCACAGGCTCAGCCAATGCTCCGCTGGGATTCAGCCAGTTTGAAGTGCTTAACGGTGGCTCGGCTGATGACGAATTCCGCGTTTCCGGCACACCATCCGCAACGGTGACGGGCGGTGCCGGCAACGATTCACTGCGGTTTGCGAACAACGGCGTGCTGCTCGGCACCTTCAACGGTACGACCGGCACCGACACGGTATCGTTCAACGGCTTTGGTGCGACTGGCGGGTACACCACCGCACGACTCGTCACGCTGACGACGAATTCAGCCAACGGATACAACGCGACGACGGCCGCAGTGACAGGCGGTGTCTCGAATATCGACTCACTCACCGGCGGTTCAAGCGGCGACACGCTGATCGGCCTGAATCGGACTGCTCTCTGGGATCTGGACGGTACTGATCAGTACGTTGATCAGACGACCGGGCGAACTCTGGACTTCTCGCTGTTCGAGAATCTGCAGGGTGGAACCGGAGCGGACACGTTCAACCTGGCCGTCAATCAGTCGCAGAACCTGTTTGGCGGGGCCGGCGACGACGAGTTCCTGTTCGGAGACGGCGTCCTGCCTGACGGTGGCCTGATCCTCGACGGCGGAGCGGACAGCGACGTCGTTGACTTCACGGCTCATACGATGGCGAACCGCTTTGATATCGGCGGCTTCGTCAACATCGAACAGATCAACGGTTACGGCGGTACGTTCCATGACCACACACTGGCCGGCGGTGCTGGCGACGACGTGTTTGTGGTCGATGGCCCCGACCGCGGAACATTGAACGGTGTCACGTTTGAGAACTTCCCGAACCTGGCTGGCGACGGCGGCGACGACAGCTTTGAGGTACAGGGCACCGGTTTGCTGACCGGCACGAACGGAGTCGATGGGGAAAGCGGCAACGATTCGCTGATCGTCTCCGACCTGATGTCACCGTTGACCGTGACCGCTGATTCGACGGGTGCTGATGACGGTTTCAACGGGACGGTTTCGTCGAATCTGACCGGCTATGCGAACATCAACGACGTGCTCGGCAATGGAACTGGCATCTTCACGAGCATGCTGGCGACCGGTGGCTTAGTCGTCTGGTCACTCGGCGGTACCGAGTCAATCACGGCCGGCGTGAACTCGATGACGTTCGCCGGCTTCACAACGCTGAACGGCAGCGGTGACGACGACGAATTCAACGTTCTCGCCTCGCTGGCACGATTGATCGATGCTGGAGCCGGATCCGACTCAATCAAGGTCGCCGACGGTGTGACGCTGACTGGTAACGTTCAGGGCGGAATGGACGACGATGTCGTTTCGCTGGGAACTGGAGCCTCGATCAATGGTTCCGTCGATGGCGATTCTGGAAGCGATCGTCTGGACTACTCGACTTCGGCAACCGCTGTCACTGTCAGCCTGACCGGCGTCGGAGCGACGGATGGCTACACCGGTACGGCGACTGGAATCACCGGAACGTTCACGAACTTCGACGGTCTGGCCGGAAGCACGGTCTCCGACACGCTGAACGGTCGGAATCAGGCCGCAACATGGGACCTCGGCGATTCGACTCCAGGCGTGAACACGTACATGGACGCGACCGGCCCGCTGTTCCAGTTCTCGGCTGTTGAGAATCTCAACGGTGGCAGCAACGTTGATACGTTCAATCTGGGCGACGCTCAGACGCTGAATCTCATCGGCAATGGCGGCGATGACGCATTCAACCTGACGACTGACGCTTCACGGCTGACGGGCAGTGTCACTGGCGGAGCAGGCAACGACGCTCTGAGCTTTGCCGGTTTCACGACGACCGCTGCTGATGTCACGTTGACCGGCAACACCACTAACGGCTTCTCGGGAACGACCGCCGTCCTGACTGGCGGCTTCTCCGGAATCTTCACGCTGACCGGCGGTGCCGCGACGGACACGCTGTCCGGGCAGAACTCTGCGGCGACGTGGCTCGTCGAGCTGATGAATACGTACCGCGATGATTCGACCGGTCGGACGCTGACCTTCGTCGATTACGAAAACCTGACAGGCGGCAACCAGCTCGACACGTTCACGATTGAGAACACACTCAACGGAAACATCACCGCCGGAGATGGCGGCGACGTTGTCGAAGTTCAGCTGGGCAGCACGACAACCGGTGTCGTGAACGGTGACATTTCGACGGGCAATGGAAACGACAACGTGTCGATCGCAGACGGCACGATGGTGACGGGAACGATCTCTACCGGTGCCGACAACGACCTTGTCAACATCGTCTACGAAGGCACGAACACGCGGACCTTCACGTCGATCGACGTCGGGTCCGGCACGGATGAGATTCGTCTGGAAGGCAATGACGCTTCCGCGACAGTGAACTACACGGTCGGCCCTGGTTCTGATCAGGGCGCACTGACAACGACGATCGGCGCGAATTCGCAGTCGCTGAACTTCGCGGGCATCACTCCGGGAGCCAACGAGACTGTTAACGATCGCCAGCTCGGTACCACGATTACCGTCAACGGGACGTCGGGTGCCGACACGATTAACGTCGTCGACGGGCAGGTGATTCCGCCGTTCCAGTTCACGTTCTTCACTGAGATCAACTTTGGCGGAGCGTTTCCGGAACTTCAGGTCCAGAACAAGCCGCGGCTGGTCATTGACGCCGGAAACAACGGCGACACGATCACTGTCGACAATCCGCAGCCGGCAACGGGGCTGACAACAACCAACGTGCTCGGTGGCGACGGAGCGGACATCATCCGCATCAATCAGCCTCACAATGGCGATCTGATTGGTGGGAGCGGCAACGACACGTTCATCTTCGCGGCGGGCGTCAGCATCACTGGCGAATCAGCCGCGGCAGTCCAGGGCGGCTCCGGCATCGACACATTCGCTCTGTCGGCACTCACAATCGGCCTGAACGTCTCACTGTCGAGTAACTCGCTGAATGGCTACACGGGAACGGAATCATCCATTCTGAATTCCGGTCACCAGTTCACGGGCATCGATTCGCTTATCGGCACGGCTCAGAACGACACGCTCAATGGCTTGAATGCAACGTCACTCTGGGAACTCGACGGCACCGATCGGTACTTCGATCTCTCGGTGTTCCCCGGTCGGATCCTGCACTTCAACTCCTTCGATTCACTCGCCGGCGGCTCCGGTGACGATCGCTTCGAGTTGAGTGACTCCCGCGAAGTTGAGCTGCTGGGTGGCGATGGCAACGACACTGTTGAATTTGTGACAGACTCGGCGCTGATCGCCGGTCTGGGCAGCTTCGACGGTGGTACGGGAACCAATACGCTTGATTTCTCGGGGATCAGCAGCAGCCCGGTTAATGTGACGGTTGACGGTTCGACGGCTGATGGCTTCGCAGGAACGGTTTCGCAGATCGGCAGCGGCTTCTTTGCTGTCACGAACTTCATCGGCGGAACCGGCAGCAGCGACTCGTTCACCGGCCTGAATGACATTGGTACCTGGGACGTCAACGGAACAACTTCGGGCACGACGGATTACGCAGCAGGTCTGGTAGCCGCCGGCGGTGTCTCCGGTTTTGAATCGCTGATTGGTGGCGACTCGATCGACACGTTCATGATCAACGGAGCGGCGGCGCTGAACCTGAGCGGTGGCGAAAACGACGACCTCTTCGTCTTTGCCAACGGTGCCACTCTCACTGGTCTGATCGACGGCGGCAGCGAAGCCTTTGAAGACGTTGTTGATTTCTCGGCATCCATGACGGGAGTCGCGATTGACTTCTCGAAGTACACAGACATCGAACGATTCGTTGGAACGATGGCCCCTGAAGGCGACACGGTTCTGGGAACCAGCGGCGCTGACACGTTCGTGATCCTGGGTCTGAATACGGGAACCGTTAACGGTGTCGCCTTCGAGGACGTCGAAAACCTTGATGGTGCGGCGGGCAACGACTCGTTCACGTTCGCTAACGGCACGGCCATGCTGGATGGATCGATCGAAGGTGGTTCCGGCAGCGACACGCTGAGCGTATCCGGCGTGGCAGCCGGAGTTGCGTTCACGTTGAGTAACGCGGGAGCGACAGACGGCTTCGACGGCGACGCCGGCACACTGGTAGACGGCTTTGCCAACATCAACACGCTGATGGGCGGATCCGGTGCTGACAGCCTGATGGGCCTGAATGCAGATTCCACCTGGGCCATTTCCAGTGGTGTCAGCTCTTACTCGACCGGCGGAGTGACGCTGGCATCGACGGGCATCGAGAGCTTCATTGGCCAGGACATGGACGACACGTTCAGCGTCGTCGGTTCAGTCGTTGCCAGCATCACGTCGGCTGGCGGCGATGACACGGTGAACCTCGCCGGAGCCGCCGCACTGACTGGCAACATCCTGACTGGATCCGGCGACGACACCGTACTCTTCAGTACGGGTGCTTCGGTGACCGGCATGGTCGACACCGGGATGGGCGGAGACGTCCTCGACTTCTCGACCAGTGTCACGCCGATCGGTGTTATGCTGACACTCGCGAACATCGGCAACGGCTACAACGGGATGATGGCGTCGATCAACGGCGGGTTTCTGGGCGTCGAAACGATTGCAGCAGGCAGTGGCGACGATTCACTGACCGGTCTCGATACCGATTCGACCTGGACCGTTGATGCGGCACAGTCCTACGTCGACAGCGTCAGTGGCGAAACACTTTCGTTCTCCGGCTTCGACAATCTCAACGGCGGCAGCGGAGCGGACATGTTCAACGTTGGCATTTCCGCCACGATTGACCTGTCCGGCGGTGACGGCAACGACGCCTTCACGATCGGTGACGGCGTCGCTGTCAGCGGGACGGTCGCTGGCGACGCTGGCGATGACACGTTCACCTTCTTCGGCAACCTGACACTGCCAACGATGATGGACGGTGGCGCCGACACGGATACCGTCGATCTGAGTGCCGGCCTGACGCCGGTCAACTTCACACTGGACACGTTCCAGAACATGGAACTGGTCATCGGAACGACGGGCAGCGACACTCTGACCGGGTCAACGGCTGACGAAACGTTTGCGATCGCTGGAGCCACTGATTCCGGCTCAGTCGGCCTGCTGATCTACCAGTCGTTTGAGAACCTCAACGGTGGCGGCGGCGACGATGTCTTCGACATCGCGGACGGCCTTGGCACGACCGGTTCGCTCGACGGCGGTGCTGGCAGCGACACCATCGACTACGGTGACTACTCGACAGCAGTCAGCGTCAACCTGGTGGCTGGCACGGCGACGAACATTGATGGCGGCATCGCGGGAATCGAGAACGCCAGCGGTGGTGCGGCCAGCGACACGCTGACAGGCGACGACAACAACAACCTGCTGATCGGCGGCGACGGTGATGACACGCTGACCGACGGCCACGGCGACGACACGCTGGTCGGCGGCCTGGGCAGCGACCACTACGTGCTGACGCCGGGCAGTGGCGACCAGGTTGATGAAACCGGCGGAGTTCCGACGGACGATGACGTGCTGGACTTCTCGCTGTCGGCGGGTCCGATCACGATTGATCTCGATTCCAATGCCGTCCAGACCATTCTGGATACTCACACCCTCGAAATCCTGGGCACCGTTGAATCCTTCATCGGATCAACGGGCGATGACCAGGTGACGATTTCGGGAGCCGGAACTGCGACTCGCAGCGTTAACGGTTTTGGCGGCAGCGACACGCTGATCACCGGCGATGCTGTCGACACCACCTTCCACATTACCGGGGCTGACAGCGGCGACTTTGCACCGGCACTCAGCTTCGGCATGGTCACCTTCACGTCGGTCGAGAACCTGACCGGCAACGTCGGCGATGATACGTTTGACTTCGCGGCTGGCGGGTCGATCAGCGGAACAATCGACGGCGACGCTGGAACAGACACGCTCGACTTCGTCGACTACGTCACGGCAGCGAACGTCGATGTCGACCGCCTTGTGAATATCGAGTTGCTCATCGGCAGTGCTCAGTCCGACACGATCACGGGTTCGGCGGCTGGCAGCTCGTTCAACGTCACTGGAGCCAACACCGGCACGGTCGACGGGATCACCTTCACGTCGTTCGAGAATCTGACTGGCCGCGACGGCGACGATACCTTCGCCTTCTCAGCTGGTGGTTCGACAACCGGGACGGTCAACGGCGGCGGCGGCGGAGCGAACTCGCTGGCCCTGTCGGATACCGACGACGTCGTGATTCTGACGGGCGTTGGTGCGGCTTCTGGCTTCGCCGGAACATTCAACGGCAATGCGTTCACGAATATCAGCGACCTCGACACGGGATCGGACGCAACCGCGACCGGTGACTCACTGACTGGCCTGAACGATGTCTCCACCTGGACGATCGGTGCCGCGAATTCGTACGCCGCGTTCTCACGAGTGCTGACGTTTGCTGGTGTTGAAACGGCGAACGGTGGTACGAGTGCCGACACGTTCAACGTCACCACTCCAACAGCGATCGTGCTCGACGGTGGTGCCGGCCACGATCAGGCCAGCTACTCAGGAGCGACGGGCCGGAATCTGGTACTGACCGGAGTCGGAGCGACTGACGGGTACAACGCGACTGATGGGACGACGACGTTCCTGAATCTGGATTCCGCCTCGACCGGTTCCGGCACGGATACGCTGCAGGGAACGAACAATGGCACGGCGATGAGCCCGGCGGTCTGGACCGTCAGTTCGGGCAGCAAGTCCTACTCGGACAACGGCGGAGCCAACACGTTCAGTTTCAGCGGCATCGAAGACCTGCTGGGCGGCAGCGGCGTCGACCGCTTTGACGTCTCCGGCACGCAGGCGATTGGTGTCAATGCCGGCGCTGGCGACGACTCGGTCGTCTTCCTGACGAACGGTTCCGGACTGACACGGCCTGTCGATGGCGGAGCCGGCACGGACACACTCGATTACTCGGCACTGACTCAGTCGGTGACCGTTGCCCTGTCTTCACTGACGTCGTTCGAGAACCTGATCGGCGGCTCGGCCACTGACACGATTCTTGGCGACGGGACAGACAACGTCTTCGTGATGAGCGGAGCCGGAATGGGAACTGCCGACGGCGTTTCCTTCCATGGCTTCGAGATCGTCGACGGCGATGGCGGAACCGATACTTACGACCTGTCTGGCCTGGCCAGCGGACGCAGCGTGACGCTCAGCGGTGCCGGCACGAGCGGCATCAACGGCTCTGATTCGACGACAGGCAGCTTTAAGAACATCGACAACCTGATCGGTACCGGCAGTGATTCACTGACGGGAGCCAACGCCGCTGCCACCTGGTCACTCGGGGCAACCACCTCGTACGCGACTGGCAGCCAGTCGATCGTCTTCAGCGGTGCAACGACTCTGAACGGTGGCTCAAACGCCGACACGTTTAACCTGACGACAAGCAAGACGCTGACGATCAATGGTGGCGCCGGCAACGACGCTCTGGTTGTCAGCAACGGGGCGACGCTGACCGGAAACTTCTCAGGTGATTCGGGTACCGACACGCTGAACCTGTCTGCCTACACGACCGCAATCACCGCGACCGTGACGGGAGCAAGTTCAACGGATGGCCTGAGTGTCACAACAGGGCCGGTGACGGCACAGAACATCGATGCCCTCGTGACTGGCTCTGGCGTCGACACGCTGGTCGGCCTGAACACCACGGCGACCTGGACGCTGGGAGCGACCGATCAGTACTCGGCGAGCAGCCGAACGATCAGTGTTACCGGCGTTGAAACCCGTTCGGGCGGCTCGGGCGTCGACACGTTCAACGTCCAGACCAACGCTCTTGCAGCGGGCCGGAACCACACGATTTCAGGCAACGACGGCGGCGACGCGGTCAACCTGAACTTTGCGGCTGGAACCTCGCTGAACGCAACGTCGACACTGACCGTTAACGGTGGCAACCCGGCGGCTACGCTGACCAGCAGCGACAGCGTAACGATCAACGCGACCAGCTCTGGAGACGGAGCACGTTCGATTAGCCTGACCTGGGGCAGCGGAGTTGCAGTTACCGGCCTTGGCGGAGCGATCCAGATCAACACGGCGGAACGACTGGCCGTGAACGGTGACTCGGCGAACAACGACAGCGTCACTGTGACGGCAACGACAGTCGACGACACGATCATCGTTTCTCCGACGGCCAATGGTGCCAGCGTGTACCTCGGCGGTTCAGTGGCTACGCCAGGGATCGCAGCGGGCGGAACCGCTGCCGATATCTCGCTCAGCGGCATCAGCATGACGGGCCTGACCATCGATGGCAGTACGGTCGACGCTGACGAACTGGCTTACGACGGAAATGGCAACGTCATTGTTGACGACGCGACCAGCGGAACGATCACTGGCAGCGGAGTGATCGACGTTGCCTACCTCAACATCGAAAACATCACGTCGCCGAACCCGCTCGGCTTCACACTGAACGCTCAGGGCGACGCTGGCGACACCGTGGCGGACACGTTTATCGTGAGCCGAACTGGCGGCCTGATCGAAGTTTCGGCCAACGGCACGACGATCCTCAGCCGCGATGCTGCTGAAATCGCCTCACTAACAGTCAACGGCTCAGGAGACGACGACAGCCTGCTGGTCGATCTGACGGGCGGCGATGCGATTCCGACGGGCGGAGTGACGTTCAACGGCGGTGGCCAGCAGACTCCGGACGGCGATGACCTGAGTGTCCTCGGAACCGGAAGTCAGTCTGCGGTCTACACACCGGACGCGACGACCAACGGCAACGGCGTCATCACGATTGACGGTGCTCCGATCACGTTCACCGGTCTGGAACCGGTCACGCTGACCAGCATGGCCGACCTGACTCTCGTGACGCCGAACGCCGGCGACGACATCTCGGTGTCTTCGAGTGGTGGGACGACGGAAATCACTGGAACCAGCGGCGGTGTTGGTTTCGAGTCGATCGCCTTCTCAGACATCCCGACGCTCACGATTGATGCCGCTACCAACGGCACTGGCGGCGACGCAGATTCAGTCACGTTCGCATCGGACCTGACTGACTCGCTCATCACCAGCTTGACAGTCAACACCGGTGACGGAGCCGACACGATCGACGCCAGTGCGATTTCCAGCGTCGGCATCAACGTCGATGCCGGAGCTGGTGATGACACCATCACGGGTACTCAGACGGACGACACACTCGCCGGTGGCGACGGTACAGACCGAGTGATTGATACCGCTGCGGGCACGCTGACGCTGACAGACACTGAACTGTCTGCTGGCGACACCGACACCCTCGACAGTATCGAAGTGGCTCGTCTGTTCGGCAGCTCGGGAGCGGACAACTTTGACGCATCGGCCTTCAGCGGCAGCACGGAAGCCGACCTGTACGGTGGCGACGACGTCTTCCGCGGCGGTGCCGGTGCTGACACGGTTCGAGGCAACGCTGGCGACGACCTCCTGATCGGTAACGGTGGCGACGACTGGCTGATCGGTGGAGCAAACATCGACACGCTGGAAGGCGGCGACGGAAACGACCTGCTGCGAGGCCAGGGTGGCCGCGATGACCTGTCCGGTGACGCGGGCGACGACACACTCGATGGTGGCGGCAGTGCCGACATGACGCGCGAAGTCGGAACAGGCGGATTTGTCGCCACCGATACCTCGCTGGTTGGTGCCGGTAACGACACGCTGATCGATCTCGAACGCGTCGTGCTGACTGCTGGCAATGGCGGGGTCGTGGTTGACCTGACCGAATTCCACGGCAACACCAGCGTGGTCTACCTCGGCGATGGCGACGACATTTTCCGCGGCTCGGTTGGCCATGACAAAGTCATCGGTTTCGCCGGTCGGGATCAGCTCTACGGCTACGGCGGCAGCGACACGCTGCGAGGCTCCGGCGGCCGCGACACGCTCGATGGCGGTATTGGCGACGACTACCTGTATGGCCAGGGCTCGGTCGACAAACTGACGGGCGGACTCGGCGACGACTATCTCGACGCCGGTCCAGGCAACGATACGCTGATCGAAGAAGGTGACGTCGACTTTGTCCTGACAGATTCGTCTCTGACCGGTCTTGGCACAGACATCCTGATTGGCGTCGAGAACGTCAGCCTGACGGGTGGTGCGAGCAACAACCTGATCGATGCGTCAGCTTCCACGACGAAGAACACGCTCACCGGTCTTGGCGGAGATGACACCATCTCCGGTAGTTCGGCGATCGACATCATCTTTGGTGGCGACGGCAACGATTTGCTGTTCGGAAACGCCGGAAACGACACGATCAACGGCGGTGCTGGCGACGATACGCTCGACGGTGGCGACGGCGACCAGGACCAGATTGTTGTCTCGGCCGATGCAGACCTGACGCTGTCCGATACTCAGACGACGGGTGACGGCACGGACACCCACTCGAACTTCGAGGAAGGCCGCCTGAATGGCGGAGCGTCGGACAACCGACTGGACGCCAGTGCCGGGTCAATGATGACCTTCCTGTCCGGCTTTGGCGGAAACGACTCATTCGTCGTGTCGGCTGGCACGACCGTGCTGGACGGTGGCGACGGCGTTGACGAAACCGAGCTGACGGGAACGAACGTTGTGCTCGGTGATCCTGGCACCGGCAGCGGCCTGGTCATGATCAGCGTCGAAAGCGTCGTACTGATCGCCGGCCCGACAGACAGTCTGCTGGACGCCAGCGCCTACACCGGCGGTTCGGTCACGATCCTCGGTGGAGCTGGCAACGACACACTGAAGGGCGGAAGCGGTAACGATCTGCTCATCGGCTACGGTGGCGACGACCGTCTGGAAGGCGGAGCCGGCAACGACACGCTGCAGGGCAACAATGGCAACGACCTGCTGTTCGGCAACGCCGGCGACGACGTCATTTACGGCGGCGATGGCCGGGACGGAGTCAATGGTGGCGACGGAGATGACTTCATCGTCGGCGAAGACGGTCGCGATACGCTGCTGGGGCTCGACGGTAATGACTCGATCCTTGGCGGTGCCGACGACGATGTGATCGCCGGTGGAGCGGGCAACGACACGCTTCGCGGCAACGGCGGGACGGATCGGATTGCCGGCAACAGCGGAGTGGACCTGATCGACGCCTCAACCAGTGAGATCGACGAAACGTTCTCGGCAGCGGACTTCCCGTTCCTGATGGAGTAGCAGTAATCGAGAGCTTCCAGTGTCCTCGCGCCACTGGCTGACTGAATCCCAGCCCTCATTCACCGCTTGTGAATGAGGGCTTTTCTGTTGCGCTGAGGTGAGGCTTTCGCAGGTGCGCAAGTGGCGTCACACTCCGGCTGACTGGCGGTCGATGACTGCTTCGATGCGTGAATGTCCGGCCTGAGTGCTTTGACAGATTGGCTGCTGAGAGATGTCGAATTCGACGCCGGCGCGTGACGACTATGCCTCGCAGTATCTCGACGCGCTGCCTTACGAGCCGTACCCGGTCCAGGAAGAAGCTCTGCTGGCGTGGTTCACCTGCAAGCAGGGCGTCCTGATCTGTGCTCCGACCGGAACCGGCAAGACGCTGATCGCTGAGGCGGCTCTGTTTGAAGCTCTGCACGCCGGCACGGTTGCCTACTACACGACGCCGTTAATCGCGTTGACCGAGCAGAAGTTTCATGAGATTCAACAGTCCGCTGTTCGCTGGGGATTTCGAGCGGAAGACGTCGGACTCGTTACCGGCAACCGCAAGGTCAATCCCGATGCCCGCGTGCTGGTCGTCGTCGCCGAGATCCTGCTCAACCGCCTGCTGCATCGCGAGGCACACGACTTCAGCAACGTCTCGGCGGTCGTCATGGACGAGTTTCACAGTTTCAACGATCCCGAACGCGGCATCGTCTGGGAACTGTCACTCGAACTGCTGCCGAAACACATTCGGCTGATGCTGCTCTCGGCGACGGTTGGCAACACCGCCGAGTTTCTCGGCTGGCTGTTCCGCTCGCACGGTCGCCGGCTCGACCTGATTCAGTCGACGGATCGTAAGGTTCCGCTGCAGTTTCACTGGGTCGAGGATCAGCTGCTCACCGAGCAGATCGAAATCATGGCGAGCGGCGAGGAAGAGTATCGCCGGACGCCGATGCTGCTGTTCTGCTTCAACCGTGACGAATGCTGGAACGTCGCGGAAACGCTGAAGGGCAAGTCGATCATTCGCGATGAGCAACAGAAGGAACTGGCGGTCGAGATTAAGCAGCACGACTGGTCGAAAGGCGTTGGACCGAAGCTGAAGACGCTGCTGCTGCGCGGCGTCGCGGTGCATCACGCCGGACTGCTGCCGAAGTACAAACGAGTTGTCGAGGACCTGTTTCAACGCAAGCTGTTGAGCGTCTGCGTCTGCACCGAGACGCTGGCCGCCGGAATGAATCTGCCCGCTCGTTCCGTCCTGCTGACGTCGCTGCTGAAAGGGCCGCCAGGCAAGAAGACGCTGATCGACGCCAGTTCCGCCCATCAGATGTTCGGCCGCGCGGGACGTCCGCAGTTCGATACGGAAGGGCACGTGTTCGCGATCGCTCACGAAGACGATGTCCGCATCCTGCGTTTTAAGGAGCGACTCGATCAGATTCCGGAAGACACTCGCGACCCGCTGCTGATCAAGAAGCGGAAGCAGCTCAAGAAGAAGGCTCCGACGCGGCGGAAGACCGTGCAATACTGGAACGAGGCTCAGTTTCAGAAGCTGATCGAGGCTCCGCCAGCCAACCTGCGCAGCCAGGGGCCGATGCCTTGGCGACTGCTCGGATATCTGCTCAGCCTCTCGCCGGATATCTCGCTCGTGCGATCAGCAATCAGCAAGCGGCTGATGGATGACAAGCGAAAGACGAAATCGCAGCGCCGGCTGGTGCAGATGCTGCGAACGCTGGAAGCCGCCGGCTACGTGACACTCGCACCGCCTCCGCCCGGTCGCGAAGAGCGCGCCGCGGTCGAGACGCTCAGCAGGCAAATCCGGCAGTTGAAAGAGGACAGCCGCTTCGCGGAATCGATCGCCTGGACCGGTGAGTATTCCGACTTCGCTGATGAAGCGACCGATGACGCCGTCGACGATGAAGATTTCGGTCTTGGTGTATTTGAAGATGAAGAACGATCGGAGCAGCAAGCAGGGCCGGTTCCCACCGGCCACGATGGCGATATTGAAAAAGACGTTGAAGTCTCTCAGGGCGAACTTCGGAAGTCTGAACAACCTCCCGCCGTGACTCAGCCGGAGTCAAATCGGTCGGTAGGAACCGGCCCTACAGACGAAGACCCCGGCGCGGAACCCGGCGAACCGAAGCAGCCTCAGCGGCTGACGACGTCGCTGAAGTTTCTGCTCGAAGCGCAGGGTGTTCAGATCGGGCCGAAGAAGCCCGGCGACAAGTCGTCGGGACCGAGGCTCGTGCAGGACGGCGACGATCAGGATGACGACTACGAACCGACTCATGCCTACCCGACAGAAACGCTGACTCCACTGCTGTCGTTTCGCAGCGTCAACCCGCTTTACGGAATGTTTCTTGTTGACGTGCTGCCTCTAGCCGACGGTGCCGAGCGGATTCAGGCTCTCGAAAGCGTGCTGGCATTTCCCGGCGGCCTCTCACGAGCATTGCGAATTCCTCGACCGGACATCCTGCCGCCAGGCCTGTTCACTCGCGAATTCCTCGACCCTGAATTGCTGCAACGAGGTGTCGCATCGCAGGCGGAACTCGGCACAAGCCAGAAGCCGGACGACGACGAGCCGTTCAATCCCGACGAGTGGGTGCGTCCACTGACGTTTCCCGAGAAGCTGCTGCGGCTGTTCCGCTCAGAATTCCCCGCAGTGACCGACGTACCGATCACCGATGTCTGGGCAGCGGGCGAGCTGCTGCATTTCGGCGGCGACTTCAACAAGCTGGTGACGACACGCCGCCTCGCGAAGCAGGAAGGCATCGTCTTCCGCCACATCCTGCGATTCATCCTGCTGTGCGACGAATTCCTGCAGCACGTTCCCGCAGAGTCCGCCTGGCACCGCGAACTACTCGACATCTCTGAAGAATTGACCGACGCCTGCCGCCGCGTCGACACGCACAGCACCGACATGATGATCGACTCCGCCCGCGGCGACGATCTGCTGAACGAGGCTGAAGAACGGTAAACGTACTCTGGCTTGCGTAGCTGCCGTCGCCGGACGGTGGCCAACATTCAATGGCACCACCGTCTGGCGACGGTAGCTACAAAAGAAAAGCCCGCCGCGTTCGATGTTCCGAAACACGGCGGGCTTTCCGTTTTGCTGCTCAGAGAGAATCATCGTTCAAGAACGACGAACCTCTGCCGAAGCCTTATTCCTCTTCGTCACTGACGTCATCGTCGTCGCCGCCTTCTGCTTCGGCGCTCTCGGCGAGAACAGCCTTGCGGGACAGCTTGACGCGGTTCTGGTCGTCAACGGCGATGACTTTGACTTCCAGCACGTCGCCGACTTTGCAGACGTCGGCAACGTTCTTGACGAAGCCGTCGGACAGCTCGCTGATGTGGCACAGGCCGTCTTTGCCCGGAGCGATTTCGATGAACGCTCCAAAGTCCTTCACCGAGCTCACCTTGCCGCTGTAGATGCGACCGACCTTCACCTCTTCAGTCATCGCTTCGATGCGGGCCAGAGCGGCCTGGGCACCAGCAGCGTCGTGTGAAGCGATCGTTACGTTCCCCTCCGGCGAGATGTCGATCTGCGTGCCGGTTTCTTCCTGCATCGCACGAATCGTCTTGCCGCCGGGGCCGATCAGCATGCCGATCTTTTCCGGATCAATCTTCGTCTGCAGCAGACGCGGAGCGTGCTGCGAGATTTCCTTACGCGGACGACCGATCGCCTGCAGCATGGAACGCAGCAGGTCGCGGCGAGCCTTCTTGGCCTGCTCCAGCGTCGCCCGGATGATCGGCTCATCGATGCCGTCGATCTTCAGGTCCAGCTGAATGCCGGTGATGCCCTTGCCCGTCCCGGCAACCTTGAAGTCCATGTCACCGTGATGGTCTTCGTCGCCCATGATGTCCGTCAGGAGCGTCCACTTGTCGCCGTCCTTAACGAGACCGATCGAGATACCGGCAACCGGCTGGCTGATCGGGACACCGGCATCCATCAACGACAGTGTCGTTGAGCAGACGCTCGCCATGGAACTCGAACCGTTCGACTCCGTGATATCGGAGATCGCGCGGATCGTGTACGGGAACTTTTCAGCCGGCGGCAGAACCCACTGAACCGAGCGTTCCGCCAGCATCCCATGGCCGATTTCGCGACGCCCAGGTCCGCGGATTGGACGGCACTCCCCGACGCTGTAGGACGGGAAGTTGTAGTCAAGCATGAATCGCTTTTCGTATTCCTCGACCGGGCCATCGACCTTCTGAGTATCGCGAGCGGTACCCAGAGTGATCGTCGCGACCGACTGAGTTTCACCGCGGGTGAAGACAGCTGAACCGTGCACGCGGGGAATAATGCCAACTTCGCTTGCGACAGCTCGCAGGTCGTCCGGCTTACGGTTGTCGAGCCGCTTGCCTTCCTGCAGCAGGTCGCGAATCACTCGCTGTTCCAGCTTGTAGAACGCCTTGCCAAAGTCGGCCAGTGTCTTGCCGTCAGCGGTTTCTTCAGCGCCGTCCGGGAAGAACTCAGCCTTCAGCTCGGTCTTGATTTCGTCAACCAGAGCGTGCCGTTCCTGCTTGGCCTTGCCGAGTTTCGCATCGCGAATCCGGCTGTAAGCCTTGTCCTTGAGGATCAACGCGAACGGGTTCTCAGCAGCAACCGGGAAGTCCTTTGCGGGACGACCGAGCGCCTTCACCAGTTCTTCCTGCAGGCTGCAGAGTTCGGCGACGGCTTCGTGGGCGAACATGATGGCGTCGGCCATGATGTCTTCGGGAAGCTGATCGCCGAAGCCTTCGATCATCAGGACCGAGTCCTTGCTGCCAGCGACGATCAGATCGAGCGAACTCTGAGCGAGTTCTTCAGCAGTCGGCAGCAGAACAAGTTCTTCGTCGACCAGGCCGACGCGCACTGCGGCGATCGGGCCTTTGAACGGAGCGTCGGAGATCATCAGAGCCGCGCTGGCACCGTTGATCGAGAGGACGTCCGGATTGTTCTCGCCATCGTAGGAGAGAACGTTCGACATGATCTGGACTTCGTCGTTGTACCCATCCGGGAACAGCGGGCGGATCGGACGGTCGGTCAGGCGAGCCGTCAGGACTTCGCGCGTCGACGGTCGCGATTCACGCTTCAGGAAGCCGCCAGGAAACTTGCCGGCAGCGGCGAATCGCTCGCGGTAGTCAACGGTCAGCGGAAAGAAGTCGATGCCGGCTCGTGCCGGACCAGTCTGAGCTGCGACGAAGACAACGGTTTCGCCGTACTGAACGGTGATGGCTCCGCTGGCCTGCTTGGCGAGGTAGCCGGTCGAGAGGCTGAAGTGACGTCCCGCGACTTCACGGGTAACTGTGGTTTGTTCCACGATTTCTTTTCCTTTGCGAATGAACGTCGGCCATCGGACCTTGCAGCGTCCGGATTCATGAAGAAGCGAGCCGACGAGCGAGACACGAACACAACACTTTGCGAAAGCTGCCGAACCAGATCGGAGCCGTTCGAGCCTCTGAGCTTGAAAACCAACAATGCTTCCCACGCGCCGAGACAACGACTGGCACTCCGGCGAGACCACGCTCCAACCGGATACCCTTCAGCAGAGGACGCGTCAGACTGACGTCTGCAGGCCGCGCTGAACGGGCTCGTTCTGAAAAACGAAGCAACTGCACCAGCGGGAAACAACCGACATTTGCCCGATATCGATCGGGACTTCAGCGGGCCGTGTTCGACTCTGTCGAACTGTTCGAGCAACCTGCGAGCACGGCCAGACACACCACTTACGAAAAAAGGCGGCGCGAAGGGCGCCGCCTGATTCGTTTACTTTCGGATACCGAGCCGTTCGATGATGCTCAGGTACCGCGACTCGTCATTCTTGCGGAGGTAATTGAGCAACCGCCGCCGACGGGCAACAAGCATCAGCAGCCCACGTCGGCTGGAGTGATCCTTGCTGTGCTCTTTCAGGTGAGCAGTCAGGTTCTCGATGCGATGGCTCAGCACCGCAATCTGCACTTCCGGTGAGCCAGTGTCAGCGTCAGTCCGCTTGTGCTCACCAATCAGTTCTGTTTTCTTTTCTGCAGTAATTGACATGTCCGAACGCCTGCTTTGTTCGATTCCAAATGTTTTCCAGACGGAGAAGGGCGGCACTATAACGAGTGCCCTCCCGGATTCAATCAACGGGCGAACTCTGCGGCTGCTGATCCGAGGATCAACGATCTCAGACAGGCATCGAAAACGACCCCGCCGCGCGACCGTCACAATGAGGCTCGGGAGGTGGCTGCCAACTTGAGCCCGCTTTCGTTTTCGGCATCAGAAATCCCAGCGTTGTTCGCCCCCAGGTCCGTTTATAGCGGAGTCCGGGGCCGGCCTGAATGCAGCGGTTGAACCGGTCGATACAGCGCACATGTTCGACTCGGAAACCGACCTGCTGCGTGAAAATCCGTCCTGGCTGGCCGTCCTGCAAGCCTATGTCGCGGTCTTTGAAGACCTGGCTGGCGAAGATGCCGCCGACGAGCAGGGCGATGCCATCCTGCCGGATGTGGACTCCGACGCTGAAATCACGGCAGATGCCGCCGACGATGAAAGTAGCGAGGGCGACGTTGACGCTTCGGAGACCGGAAACTCCGGAACATCGAGACCGCGTCGCCGCCAGCCCTGGGCTCCCCGGCTGACTGAGGTCGACGGAGTCGACTCGGACGACCTGTCGAAGATTCACGGTCGACTGATCGCATACGGCCTGCTGAAGTGCGACCTCGCAGACCGCGCCGCTGGAGTCGTCTACCAGTTGACGACCGAAGCCCGCCGGGCGCTCGAAGCTTTGGCAGCCTCTCAGGCAGAAGACGAGCCCATCGACGACGGCGACCAGGAACTCAGCCGTTCCGCGTGATGCTATTACGCTACGACCGCTTCGCGGTTCCGATGTGTCGCGTCCGAAAACGCAAGCGACCGGTGCCGAACGGGTCGGCACCGGTCACATGCAGGGTTTGTTCTATCAATGCTGCCGCGCGAGGCAGCCCGATGCTGACGCTTAGAAGCTGAGCAGCGTCGCCAGGGCACAGGAGATGCCGGCGACACCGACAACGACGAAGCCTTCGAGAGCTGAAAGTCGGAGACCGTCGAACGGGCTCAGCGAACGGCGACGCGGCGGGATGTCGACCTGCTCGCGAAGTTGCTCGTTGATCCACGACACGAAAGAAACACTCAGCTCCATGGACACGGTTGACTCAGGCATGAGACTGATTCTCCAGGAGATATCTGGGAGGCAGGAACGACCAGACGCTCGTTTTGAAGACGGCATCGGTCGCGGGTAGGGGCAAAGTTGAAAGCCGTCGGCGTTGCCAATTATTCGCCGACTGGCAGGTTCCCGGTTTGCGAGAAGCGACAGGTCAGGGTGAGCTGGCGTGTTGTTTCGATTCGGGACTCTGCCAGGTACTTGCTTGATAGAACTGTAACCCCGGTTTGCCTCGCTGGTCGGATTGCGGAGACCTGTCACGTCGCGGAATCTCTGACGTGCGACAGTTCAGTCGGGCTGTGACGATTGCGCGTCGGGCGGCGCTGATTGCCGGTGCGCGGCAGGGAGCGATCGAGCATGACGTGAGCCGTTGACAGTTCGAGTTCGCGTCGACAGGCTCCGGGTTCGTCGATCGTTCGAGTTTCGCAGAAGATCGAGCATCGGTGTTCAGACTTTTTCACAGGACCTCAGAATAGAAAGACCTCACGATGCCTACTGCCAGTGCTCGACACATTCTGGTTGCCGACGAAGCTCAGTGCCTGAAGCTGAAAGAAGAAATCGAAGGTGGTGCCGACTTCGGTGCGGTTGCCGCAGAACACTCACAGTGCCCGTCCGGCCAGCGTGGCGGCGACCTGGGTACTTTCCGCCAGGGCCAGATGGTTCCCGAATTCGACCAGGTTGTTTTCACCGGCGAGCTGAACACGGTGCACGGCCCGGTTCAGACGCAGTTCGGTTATCACCTGCTCGAAATCACGGCTCGTTCCGAGTAGTCCGATTCGTCGAGGATTCGCCCGCTGACCACAAAGGCCCGGGCTGCCCGCAGAGAGAGGTTCGTCAATGCGGATGCTCTTTCGACTGGCGTTTGCCAACCTGCTGATCACAACAGCGTCCTCGTTGCTGTGCGCCGAGGACGCTGTTGATTTCGCGAAGCAGATCGGGCCGCTGCTCGCATCACGGTGCATCCGTTGTCACGAACCGAACAACGCGAAGGGCGATCTGTCGCTCGCAACGCGCGCCTCACTGATCGAAAGCGGATTTGTTGAGCCAGGCCGGCCCGATCAGAGCGCACTGCTCAACGCAGTCACCGGCACCGATGGCAACCCGCCGACGATGCCCAAAGACGGCGAGCCGCTAACGGCTGCCGAGATCGACCTGCTTCGCCGCTGGATCGCTGCTGGCGCGAACTGGCCCGAGTCGATCGTCCTCCGCGAAAAATCCAAAGGCGATGCGTCCTGGTGGTCACTGCAGCCGGTCAGCGACGTCACCCCACCACGAGCTGGGCACCCGATCGACGCGTTCATCCGCGCGAAGCTGGCTGTTGAGCGGCTCGAACCGCTGTCGCAGGCGGATCGTCGCACGCAGATTCGGCGGCTCTACTTCGATTTGCTCGGCCTGCCTCCGTCGCCCGAAGCCGTGCAGAAGTTTGTCGCGGATAACGATCCTCGCGCGTACGACCGTCTGATTGGCGAACTGCTCGACTCGCCACGGTTTGGAGAACGCTGGGCCCGGCACTGGCTCGACATCGCGCACTACGCGGACACGCACGGTTTCGAGCGGGACAAGCGACGCGATAATGCCTGGCCGTACCGCGATTACGTCATCCGGTCATTCAACTCCGACAAGCCCTACGACCAGTTTCTGCGCGAGCAGATCGCCGGCGATGTTCTCGCGCCGCAGGATGAAGAGGCCATCATCGCGACCGGGTTCCTCTCTGCAGGTCCGTGGGACTTTGTTGGCCAGGTCGAAACAAAGAGCGAAGAACTGCGACGCTCGGCGCGGGCGCTCGACCTCGACGACATGGTCACGCAGGTCCTGACGTCGACGATGGCCGTCACGATCAACTGCGCCCGCTGCCACGAACACAAACTCGATCCGATCACGCAGGCCGAGTACTACCAGCTCGTCGCGAACTTCGCCGGCCTCAAACGCGGCGACCGCGAAATCAGCCCGCCGGCAACGAAGAAGTACAACGCGAAGAAACAACGTCTGAACGAGGCGATCGGTCGGACTGCGTTTGCCATCGCGGAACTCGAAGGCAAGGGTGTCGATCTTGCCGACGTTGTTGGAGGCGGCAACGGATTCGGCACGGGCCGCAAGGGACTCGGTCTCGATGCTCGCAGCGGCAAGGTGCAGGACCGCCCGTTCGGCGATCTCGGCAACGTCAAGCCGGGCGATTATCGGGCGTGCGAGTACGAATTCGTCGATGGTGTCTTTGTGCCGTCGAACGGCGAAACAAAGATCAGCTCGACCGGGCTGAGGGCAATGGAACTTCCCGAGAACAGCGGCAAAGCATGGGACATGATCCGCAACGGTCCGGTCGCAAGTCAGTTTTCGACGCAGCTCGGCGAGACCGACTTTAACACCGACGGGCATTCAATGATCGGCCTGCACGCGAACGCGGGCATCACGTTCGACCTGCGGGCGATTCGCAAGGCGACGAAGTTCGGTGAGTTGTGGTTCTCGACGGTTGCCGGTTACGGCGGGCGACCGGTCGAACCGAGTGCCGAGTTTCGCGTCCTGCTCGATGGCCGAACGCTCGCCCGCGGAGTGATCGGTCGCAACCACGCCGTGCCGATTAAGTTCATCGTTCCTGAAGACGCCAGGTTCCTGACGTTCATCTCGACCGACGGTGGCAATGGATACGGGCACGATCAGATCAGCTTCGGCGATCCGCGACTGGTTCCGGCGAAGCCACACAGTTTGACCGAGGAAGACCGGAGGCAGCTCGCGGATCTGCGATCTCAGAAGGCGCAGCTCGAAGCCGAACTCAGGCAACTCGGCGAGCCGCCCCTCTTCTACGGAGTGATTGCCGAGCAGCCGCCAATCGTGCACGTGCTGCAACGTGGCGATCCGGAAACGCCGGGCGACGCCGTCGTGCCCGGCACACTGAGCTGGTCCGACAAGCCGCTGACGTTCGGCTCGGCGGACATGCCCGAAGGCGAGCGCCGCGTCGCCCTCGCGAACTGGATCACCGATCCGCAGAACCCGCTGACGGCCCGAGTCATCGTCAACCGCCTCTGGCACTGGCACTTCGGCCAAGGCCTCGTCACGACGCCCAGCGACTTCGGTTACGGCGGCGACAAACCCTCGCACCCCAAACTGCTCGACTGGCTGGCCACCGAACTGATTCGCAACGAGTGGAGCCTCAAGCACATTCACCGTCTGATCGTGAGCAGCGAGGCTTATCGAATGCGGAGTGCGGAATTGGGAATGCGGAATGAATCGCAGGAGCCGTCCGACGCCGAATCAAAACCCTCCGCAATTCCGCATTCCGAACTCCGCATTCCGCACCTGGTCGATTCGGACAACCGGCTGCTGTGGCGAATGAACCCGCGACGGCTTGAAGCGGAAGCGGTTCGCGATGCTGTTCTCTCAGTAACCGGGAAGCTCAATCCGGAGATGTACGGTCCGGGATATCGCGACTTCGATTACGAAGAGGCTTATGCGCCGGTCTACGAGTATCGAACCGCCGATTCGCCGGACGTCTGGCGGCGGAGCGTCTACCGCTTCCTGGTGAGGACGACGCCGCAGCAGTTCATGACGGTGCTCGACTGCCCCGACCCGGCGAACATGACACCCAAACGCAACGTGACGACGACCGCTCTGCAGTCGCTGGCACTGTTCAACAACGACTTCATGCTGAGGCAAGCCGGCTACTTCGCCGAGCGGCTCAAACGCGAGTTCCCAGGCGACGAACCCGCTCAAATCGCTCGCGCGTTTGAACTCGCCTTCGCGCGAACGCCCGACAGCGGAGAACTCGACGCCGCTCGACAACTCGTCAACCAGCACGGCCTGCTGCACCTGTGCCGGGCACTGTTCAACGCGAGCGAATTTGTCGTTGTCGACTGAGAACGAATGCGGAGTTCGGAATGCGGAATTCGGAATTGAAAACGCCGGATGCAGGAAGCGATGGCCGTCTGCTCGATCGAAGGTCGTTGCTGGCACGAGCTGGAGGCGGGTTCGGTCTGTTTGCACTCTAGGCTCTCGCCCAGGAACAGACAGCCCACGCTGACGCATCCGGCACTCCGACTTCTGAACTCCGCAGCCATCACAAAGCTCGCACGACATCCGTTATCCAGATTTTCTGTCCCGGAGGAATGAGCCAGGTCGACACGTTCGATTACAAGCCCGAATTGAAGCGGCGGGCGGGGACGGTATTCGATCCGACCGGCAAGCTGCAGTTCTTCGGCTCGAAGCCGGGCAAGTGCCTCGCGCCGTTCTGGAACTTCCGGCAGCACGGCGAATGCGGACGCTGGATGGCCGACCTGTTTCCGCGCATGAGCGGCCTCGTCGACGACATCGCGTTCGTCTACTCGATGCACAGCAAGACCGCGCTGCACGGCCCCGGCTGCTTCATGATGAATACCGGCTAC